>JAITDF010000063.1 GCA_031282705.1 Opitutaceae bacterium
CGCCGACGCCGATGAGGGCGAGGCCGAGGGCGCGGGCGCATTCCTGAAAGGCGTGTTCCTGGGCAAACACGCGCCAGTCGGCCAAGTCGCCGTGGAGGAGGAGGACGACGCCGCGCAGGCGGGGCACGTCGATGGCGGCGGGGACGTAGATGCGGAAGTCTGTGAGCCGGCTGGAGCTCACACTGCCCACCAGCGCCTGGAAGTTGTAGGTGTCGCCGCGGGGCGGACCGGCGCGGGGGGCGATGGCGCCGGGGCCGCCGCCGCCGGGGCCGGTGCCGGGGCCGCCGCCGGTGCCGGAGCCGCCGCCGGTGCCGCCATCATCGGGAGGGAGGGAGCCGTCGGCGTCGGGGAGGAGGGTGAGGAGGCCGAAAAGGGCGGGGTTCCAGCCGGGGGGGAGGCCGGCGCCCCAGGACATGGAGGCGGCGAGGCCGTCGCCGTCGTTGTCGTTGAGCTGGAGGGCGAGGCCGGTTTTTCCGCCGACGGCGGGGAGGATGCCGCCGAGTTCGCTCCAGGGGAGGAAAAGTTCGTAGGTGGTCACGCCGGCGGTGTCGTCGCGCGCGATGGCGATGTCGCAGTTGGAGGAGTCGCGGGCGAGGTGGCCGGAGGAGAGGCCGCCGGAGTATTCGGCGGGGCGGTAGAGGATGTGGGAGGCGCCGCCGCCGCCGGCGGGGGGCGCGGCGCTGAGGACGAGGGCGAAGGCGCGGGCGTCGGCGGCGGGGCCGGTGGCGCGGCCGGCGGGCTGGAGGGCGAGCACGAGGCTGTCGCCCTGGGTGAGCTGGGCGTCGGTGTCGAGGGGGTGGTGATGGTCGTCGCGGACGCGGGCGGCGAGGTAGAGGCCGGCGTTGTCCCAGGCGAGCCAGGCGGCGGCGCTGAGGTTGGCGGGGGACGGGGCGTAGCCGGGGGCGGAGGAGGCGAGCTGGCCGGCGGCGAGGAGGGGGATGGGGTCGCGGAGGGACCAGTCGTCGAGGCTGCCGTCCACGCTGACGCCGGCGGCCGGGCGGGCGACGGCGGCCCAGTCGGCGCCGTCGTGGATGGAGAGGACGGGGTTGGCGAAGGCGGCGGGGCCGTTGGTGACGGGGGTGACGCTGACGGAAACGGCTTCGTCCGGGGGGTCGAGGCGGGTGGAAAGGAGGCGCCAGGGGGAGTTGGCCGGGGCGCTGAAGACTTGATTGATGTTGAGGGTGCTGATGGTGGAGCCGTCGGCGCGTTTCCAAGTGACGTTGCTGCCGGCGCCGGCGCCGGCGCCGGTGCGGGCCCAGAGGGTGTAGAGGAGGGGGCTGGTCGCGTCGGGGAGGGTGACGGTCTGGCTGAAGTAGCCCCAAGTGCTCAGAATGTTGTCGAAGACAAAAATGTTTTCGCCGAGGCCGGGGACGGGGTCGGGGTCGGCCGCGGCGGGCGTGAGGAGGGCGTCGGCGGAGGAAGACCAGCCGAGGGCCTTGGCGGGGTTGGCGGGGCTGGGTTCGAGGGTCGGGTTCTGGAGGAGGTTGCCGAGGCGGGAGGGGTCGATGATGGTGAGGTCAACGGGGAGGACGACGGGTTGGGCGAGGCCGGAGACGCGGGCGGTGACGGTGAGGGGGAGGGTGCCGCCGGCGGGGGTGTTTTCGGGGATGACGAAGAGGAGCTCGGTGCGGCGGTTTTCGCCGGGGGCGAGGGAGAGCGTCTGCTGCGGGGAGACGATCCAGCCCTGGGGGGCGTCGAGGGAGAGGGTGATCTGGCGGGTGTCGGCGAAGAAGCCGCCGAGGTGGACGGGGATTCTCACGGTGGCGCCGGCGGGGTGGTGGAGGCTGGGGCGGGTGTCGTCGTCGCCGATGCGGACGGCGGCGAGGGCGCGCCAGGCGTCGGGGTCGCCGTCCTCGATGAAGACGGGCATGGAGTCGAGGGCGAGGGAGAGGCTGCCGGCGGCGGTGGCGGGGCGGGTTTCGTTGCCCTGGTAGTCGGTGAGGAGGAGGGTGCCGTCGCCGCCGGAGCGCGGGGGCAGGGGGAGGGAGACGGTTTCGCCGCCGTGTTTGCCGGTGTAAACGACGAGGACGGGGCGGGGGTCGCCGGCGGGGGTGGTGTTTTCAAAGAGGTGGGCGCGGCCAAATTCGCCGATGTAGAAGCTGCCGAGGGGGCGCGCGCGGCCGAGTTTGGCGGCCTGGACGGCGAGGGTGACGGCGACGGGGAGGGGGTTTTCGCCGTCGATGAGGTAGTTCCAGCCGCCGGAGGCGCCGCCATGCCAGCCGCCGTAGTAGTAGATGCGGGTGGCGCCGGCGGCGAGTTCGCCGGGGAAGCGGGTGAGCACCCACTGGGGTTGCGTGCGGTCGCGGATGATTTCGGCCCAGGGCGCGTCCCAGACCCAGAGGGGGCGGGCGGTTTCGTTGTCCATGACGGCGACGCCGGGGAGGCCGGCGGCGTCGAGGTCCCGGCGCATGGCGCGCACGCCGGCTTCGTCGTTGTAGTGGACGGGGGCGGCGTCGGCGTGGAGGCCGGCGCCGGCGCGGAGGATTTCCTGGCGGAAATTGCGGGGCATGATGCCGCCGGCGAGCTGGAGCTGGAGGCCGGGGGCGAGGGGGCGGACGGCGTCGGCGCCGGTTTTGCAGAAGGCGAGGTAATCGGCGGCGGGGGCGGGGGAGGCGGTGCCGGCGACGATTTCGTTGAGCCATTCGAGGCCGCCGAGGACGCCGGGCCAGCGGGTGGCGAGGGTGGCGGCGCTCTGCGCCCAGGCGGCGTGGTCCGCGACGGGGAAGGGCTGGTAGGCGTGTTTGCCGTTGAATTTTTTGCCGGGGAGAATCCAGAGCGGGGGCCGCCAGACGACGAGGTGCGGGGAGATGTGGTGGGCGCGGTTGGTGGCGAGGACGGTGTCCCAAGTGGCGAGGGTGGCGGCGTCCCACGAGCCGGCGGCGGGGCCGGTGGCGGGGTCGGCGGGCTGGGCCTTTGCCCAGTGGAACTGGTGGTGGCGCGCGTAGCTGAAGCCGATGCGGCGGGCGATGCGGTTTTCCGCCTCGGTCTGGAGCTCGGTCGCGCCGAAGGGGGTGGTGTAATCGTCGCCGCCGAGGAGGGCGGGGAGGTCGGGGATGGTGGCGAAGACGAGTTCGCGGGCGCCCCAGGCGGCGCCGGGGGCGTTGATTTCGGTTTCGAGGAGGAAGATGCCGCGGCGTCCGGCGGGAATGGGGAGGGCGAGGTCGATGGCGGCGCCGGGGGCGGCGGTGGTGACGGGGATTTCGCCGGTGGTGGCGGTGCCGTCGGCGTCGCGGAGGGTGTAGCGGAGGGCGAGCTGGAGGCCGGCGGTGGCGCCGGCGTGGAAGGAGAGGCGCAGGGTCACGGGTTCGCCGTAGGTGAAGAGGTTGGCCGGGCGGTCGGTGGAGAGGGAATAAAACTGCGGGGCGGGGGCGAGGCGCAGGCGGGGCTTGAGGGGTTCGTCGGTGCGCGAGTCGTAGGACCAGTCGAGCGGCCAGCGGGCGCCGGAGGCGTCGGCGAAGGCGGCGTTGAAATGGAGTTCGTTGCGGGCGAAGAGGGCCGGGGTCGTGAAGTTGACGACGCTGCTGCCGTCGCCGGGGGCGGTGATGTTGATGACTTGGGTGGGGAGGCCGGGGTAGGTTTTGTGGACGGGCGAGACATCGGGGCCGAGGTAGGGGCCGAGCGGGGAGACGATGATTTTGGTCAGGCCGGCGGCATGGTCGGCGGGGTCGAGGTGCCAGGTGAGGGTGAGGTTAATCGGGTCGCCGGGTGCGCGGGTGGTCGTGGCGGCGTCGGCGGGCGGGAGGAGTTTGAGCCACGAGTTGACGCACGGCGCGTCGGCTGCCGCGGCGGTGGCGACCGCGGGGGCGGACATGGAGACGGCCACGGACACGGAGACGGACAACACCATCAGGTTGAGCAGGCGTGCGATGGACGGGAGGGGGGCGGCGATGTCGGGTTTCATAGGGAAATCGAGGTTGAGTTGTTGGTGGTGAAGGGAAGGGAAAGGGATTTATAAAAATCAGTTTTTAACCGCGAAAGGATGCGAAAGGACGCGAAAGACGTGAAATAAATGGCTGGTATAAATGGCTGGTTTTTATCAACCACTAATTTTCACTAATAATCAGAACACTAATGGGCACCAATGGGCTGATTGTTTTATTAGTGTTTATTAGTGTTCCGGTTTTTAGTGAAGATTAGTGGTTGAAATGGTTCGGTTTTATTTAAACCGCGAAAAACGCGAAATGTCGCGAAAAGGGAAGGATCGCTTTCGCGTGTTTTGGCGTTTTTAGCGGTTCAAAAATCCGTGGTCTTTTCATCGGTGAAGATTGGTGGTTTTTATTTAACCGCGAAGGGCGCGAAGGGCGCGAAGGAAGAAAGTTCCGGGGGTTGTTTTTTCAGTTTCATTTTTCTGTTCTTCGCATCCTTCGCGTCCTTCGCGGTTAAATAAATGGTTTGATTTTATCTTTGCTGTCTTTGTTTCCTTCTGTTCAAAACAAGGGTTTGATTTTTTGTTAACCACTAATTTTCACTAATAATCAGAACGCTAATGCGGAACACTAATATACAGACGGAATGACAGTGGCGTGTTTGCTTTTTGATTTTTATGGTGTTTTATTATTATCCTTATCTTTACTTTTTCTCTTTCTCTTTATTCTTTATCTGCGGTTTCTTTTGTTTCCCGCTCCGCTCCTGACGAAAGAGGAAAGATAAAGAGAAAGAGGAAGAGGGCGGATGATATGAGTTATTTGATGGAGTTGGCTTTGATGAAGGGGATGATTTCGTGCGCGTTGCAGAAGCACAGGGCGGTGACGGTGTCGGCGGCGCCGTAGTAGATCGCGATGCGGCCCGTGTCCGCGTCACAGAGGCAGCCGACCGGGAAGCAGACGCCGGGGACGAAGCCGGCCAGCTCATACGGGGCCTCGGGGCAGAGCAGGGCCTCGCGGGCGCAGGCGATGACGCGGGAGGGGTTTTCCAGGTCGAGCAACATGGCGCCGATGGCGTAGATGAAGCCGTTGCAGGTGCCCGTGACGCCGTGGTAAAAGAGCAGCCAGCCCTCGTCGGTCTCGATGGGCGAGGGGCCGGCGCCGATCTTGACGCCCTGCCACCAGGGGCCGCCCTTGCCGATGACGTGGCGGTGCCGGCCCCAGTGCACGAGGTCGGGGCTCTCGCTCAGGAAGATGTCGCCGAAGGGGGTGTGCCCGGTGTCGGAGGGGCGGCTGAGCATGAAGAATTTGCCGCCGATTTTGCGCGGGAAGAGCACGCCGTTGCGGTTGTAGGGGAGGAAGGCGTTTTCGAGCTGCTCGAAGGACTCGAAATCGGTCGTGCGCGCGATGCCGATGGTGGGGCCGTGGTAGCCGTTGCACCAGGTGATGTAATGGACGCCCTCGATTTCGGTGACGCGGGGGTCGTAGGCGTATTCCATGCGGCCGATTTCGCCGGCGCCGTTTTCGTGGCGGAACGCGACGGGGCGCGGGTTGAACTCGAACTTGAGCCCGTCCGCGCTGCGCCCGGTGTGCAGGCGGGGCAGGCGGTCCATGCCTTCGGTGCGGAACACCCCGGCGAAACCGCCGCGCCAGGGCACAACCGCGCTGTTGTAAATGCCCGTCACACGGGGCAGCGGGCGGCGTCCGATGACGGGGTTGGCGTCGTAACGCCACACGAGATCACCGTTGCCAGCCGGTCTCGGCTGCCAGGGAATGTTCGGCAATGCAGATGCATGGATTTTCATTTGTGGTTTAGTAGCGAGTAGTGAGTAGCGAGTAGTGAGTAGTGGAGGCGGCGGGGGGTGGCGGGTAGTGGAGGCGGGGGGGGCGGGGAGGAGGAGGTGGTGGCGGCGGCGGTGGCGGTGCGGCGGAGATGGGAGAGATGGGAGGAATGGGAGGACTGGGAGAGATGGGAGAGGTGGCGGATGGTGCGGGTGATGGGCGGCGGCACCGGCTGAGAGAAAGAGGAAAGAGAAAGAGGAAAGAGGAAAGAGTGTGGCGGGCGGGAGGTGTGGTGTGTTGGTGGATGGTGTTTGGCGCGGCAGCGCCTCTACTCACTACTCACTACTCGCTACTCACCACTTTTGTTGCCTGGCTGCGGCAGCAGCGTGAGGATGCCGAAACGGGAGGGGGACCAGCCGGGGGGGAAACCGTCGCCCCAGGTCATGGAGGCGGCGAGGCCGTCGCCGTCGTTGTCGTTGAGCTGGAGGGCGAGGCCGGCTTTTTCGCCGATGGAGGGGCGGAGGCCGCCGAGTTCGCTCCAGGGGAGGAAGAGTTCGTAGGTGGTCTCGCCGGCGGTGTCGTCGCGGCGGATGGCGATGTCGCAGTTGGAGGAATCGCGGGAGAGGTGGCCGGGGGCGAGGCCGCCGGCGTGGTTTTTCGGGCGATACAGGATGTGCGGGGCGCCGCCGGCGGAGGGGCGGGCGGCGCTGAGCACCAGCAGGAAGGCGCGGGCGTCGGCGGCGGGGCCGGTGGCGCGGGCGGCGGGCTGGAGGGCGAGCACGAGGCTGTCGCCTTGCGCGAGGCGCGCGTCTTCGCCGAGGGGGACGTGGCGGTCGTCGCGGACGCGCGCGGCGAGGTAAAGGCCGGCGTCGTCCCAGGCAAGCCAGGCGGCGGCGCTGAGGTTGCCGGGGGACCAGTCATAGGCGGGCGGCGCGCGGCGGGTGGCGGCGGCGGCGGCGGGAGTGGCGGCGTCGGCGTCATCGGTGGGGATGGCGGCGGCGGGGGTTTTGAGCTGGTTGTCGGCGAGGAGCGGGATGGGGTCGAGCAGGGACCAGTCGCCGAGGAGGCCGTCCACGCGGATTTTGGCGGTGGCGCGGCGGGCGAAGGCGGCGTGGGCGGCGCCTTCGTGCAGGGTGAGCACGGGATTGGCAAAGGCGGCGTCGCCGGCGCCGTTCGCCGTGGGGTTGAGGTTGACGGTGACCGTGCCGGGCGGCGGGTCGAGGCGGGCGGAGAGCAGCCGCCAGGGGCTGTCCGGCGGGGCGCTGAATATGTTCGTGATGTAGCGGCTGACCTTGCTGCCGTCGGCAAGTATGTAGGTGACGTTGCTGCCGGCCCGGACGTCGCCGGCGCGCGCCCAGATGGTGTAAAGCAGGGGCGCGCCTTCCATGCCGGGGGCGACGGAGAAGTTCTGGCCGAAGCCGCCCCAGGTTTTCTGGACGTTTTCGAGGACAAAGATGTTGTCGCCGAGGCCGGGGGCGGGGTCGTTTCCGGGGGAGACGAGGCGGGCCTGGGGCGTGGAATACCAGCGGAGGGCCTTGGCGGGGTTGGAGGGGTTGGGCGCGAGGGCCGGGTTTTGGAGGAGGTTGCCGAGGCGGTCGGGGTCGATGAGCGCCACGTTGATGTCGTGGTGCACGGGCCGGGGCTGCCCGGAGAAGCCGACCGCGAGGGTGAGGCGCGCCGGGGCTTCGGCGGCGGCGGGCAGGGTGGTTTTGCCGGAGGGGATTTCGACGAGAAATTCGGCGCGGCGGTTTTCGCCGGGGGCGAGTCGGAGGGTCTGGGGCCCGGGCGCGGGCCAGCCTTTCGGCGTGGCGAGCGTCAGGGTGACTTCGCGCGCGTCCGCAAACACGCCGTGGAGGCGGACGGGGATTTTCAGGGTGGCGCCGCGCGGCTGGAGGAAACGCGGGCGGGCATCGGTGTCCCCGACGCTCGCGGCGACGAGGGTGCGCCAGGCATCGGCGACGGCGGCGGCGGCGACGGTGGAGCCGGGAGCGGCGGGGGCGGGGGCGCTCTCGATGAAGACGGGCATGGAGTCGAGGGCGAGGGTGACGCGGCCGTTTTTCGGGGTCAGGCGGGTTTCATTGCCCTGATAATCGGTAAGCAGGAGCGCGCCGTCGCCGCCGGCGGAATGCGCCAGAAGGGACGGGGGGAGGTCAATCGTCTCGCCGCCGGTTTTGCCGGTGTAAACGACGAGGACGGGGCGGGGGGCGCCGCCGGCGGAAGCGGCAGCGGAAGCGGCGGCGGCGGGGTTGGCGGCGGCGGGGTTTTCAAAGAGGTGGGCGCGGCCCATTTCGCCGAGATAAAAGCTGCCGAGGGGGCGTGCGCGGCCGAGTTTGGCGGCCTGGACGGCGAGGGTGACGGCGACGGGGAGGGGTTTTTCGCCGTCGATCAGGTAATTCCAGCCGCCGGCGACGGCGCCGCGCCAGCCGCCGTAATAGTAGATGCGGGTGGCGCCGGCGGCGAGTTCGCCGGGGAAGCGGGTGAGCACCCATTGGGGTTGCGTGCGGTCGCGGATGATTTCGGCCCAGGGTTTGTCCCAGACCCAGAGGGCGCGGGCGGTTTCGTTGTCCATGACGGCGACGCCGGGGAGGCCGGCGGCGTCGAGGTCTTCGCGCATGCCGCGCACGCCGGCTTCGTCGTTGTAGTGGACGGGGGCGGCGTCGGCGTAGCGGCCGGCGCCGGCGCGGAGGATTTCCTGGCGGAAATTGCGGGGCATGATGCCGCCGGCGAGCTGGAGGTGGAGGCCGGGGGCGAGGGCGCGGACGGTGTCGGCGCCGGTTTTGCAGAAGGCGAGGTAGTCGGCGGCGGGGGCGGCGGAGGCGGAGGCGGCGACGATTTCGTTGAGCCATTCGAGACCGCCGAGGACGCCGGGCCAGCGGGTGGCGAGGGTGGCGGCGCTTTGCGCCCAGACGGCGTGGTCCGTGATGGGGAAGGGCTGGTAGGCGTGCGTGCCGTTGAACCTGCCGCCGGGGAGGATCCAGAGCGGGGGCCGCCAGACGACGAGGTGCGGGGAGATGTGGTGGCGGTGGTTGGTGGCGAGGATGGCGTCCCAGGCGTCGAGTTCCCAGCGGCCGGGCTCGGGCTGGGCCTTTGCCCAGTGGAAATGGTGGTGGCGCGAGTAGCTGAAGCCGAGGCGGCGGGCGATGCGGTTTTCCACCTCGGTCTGGAGCTCGGTCGCGCCGAAGGGGGTGGTGTAATCGTCGCCGCCGAGGAGGGCGGGGAGGTCGGGGATGGTGGCGAAGACGAGTTCGCGTGCGCCCCAGACGGCGCCGGGGGCGGCGATTTCGGTTTCGAGGAGGAAAATGCCGCGGCGTCCGGCGGGAAGGGGGAGGGCGAGGTCGATGGCGGCGCCGGGGGCGGCGGTGGTGACGGGGATTTCGCCGGCGGTGGCGGTGCCTTCGGCGTCGCGGAGGGTGTAGCGGAGGGCGAGCTGGAGGCCGGGGGTGGCGCCGTCATGGAAGGCGAGGCGCAGGGTCACGGGTTCGCCGTGGGTGAAGAGGTTGGCGGGGCGGTCGGTGGAGAGGGAATAGAACCGGGGGCGCGGCGCCAGCCGCAGACGCGGTTTGAGGGGCTCGTCGGTGCGCGAATCGTAGGACCAGTCGAGCGGCCAGCGGGCGCCGGAGGCGTCGGCGAAGAAGGAGTTGAAATTCAGTTCGTTGCGTTTGAAGAGGGGCGGGGTTATGAAACGGAAGACGTGCCGCCCCTCGCCGGGCCCGACTTCGATGCTTTGCGTGGCGAGGTCGGGATACTTGAGGTGCACGGGTTTGTTGTCGGGGCCGAGGTAGGGGCCGAGGGGGTTTACGACGAGCCGTCGCGCGCCGGCCGCCGCGTCCGCCTCGTCGAGCCGCCAGGTGACGGAGAGGTCGATCGGGTCGCCTTCGTCGCGCAGGAGGGTCGCCGCGTCCGCGGGCGGTTCGAGCCGTATCCACGAATTTGCATACGTCGGCCCGGCGGCGGGCGCGGCGGCGGCGGCGGCGGTGATGGTGGCGGCGGCGATGGCGATGGCGGCGACAACGGCGGCGGCGGCGGCGGCCGGCGCAGTCACGCCCGCGCCCAAGCCGCCGGGGGGCGGCAACAGCCGTGCCGGTGCAAACGAAGGTGCGGTGATTTTCATGTGGTGCGGGTTGACGGGCTGCGGGTCGCGTTGCGGGTTGTGCCGCGGGTTGGCGGGCGTTTTGAAAAACGGACGAAGGGCGGGAGGATGGACGAAGGCGGGCGGGGCGCCGCGGGGCGGTGGTGTTCCGGGATGATTGAATGCCGCGATTTGCCGCTAGGGATTCGCCGCCGCCGCCGGCACCAGCAGGCTCACGCGGTCAACGAGCGCGCCGCCGTCCGAGCCGCCATAGAAGCGGACGCCCTTGACGCCCTTGCCCTTGGAGGCGGTGCCGAACGTGGCGATGCCGGAGTGCGTGGTTTTGGCGCCGTTCAGCGGCCCATAGCTGATCGAATAGGTGTTGGCGGACGCGGAGTAGGCCAGGGTGGCTTGATAGATTTGCGGGGCGCCGGTGAAGGATTTGGCCTTGGGGTTGTAGTCGGAGCCTTTGACCGCGGTGACGCCGGCGGGAGGCAGGAACCATTTCTTGGAGCCCTCGGCTTTGTCGTCGTAGAGGTAGAGGTAGGAATTTCCCGTGAGGTCATTGTCGGGGCTGGCTTGGCCCCCGTCGGCGCCGCCGAAGCGGAATTGAAGCCACGCGGAGTTCCAAAACTTTGCCGTGTCCGTATAGAGGCTGACGATGAGATTCTGCCCCCAGCCGGCCTGCTTGTTGAGGGTGAAGTCGAAACTCAGCGTGAAGTCGCCCTCGATGGCGTTGGCGAAGTTCTGCCGGAGCTCGCCGAAGGCATGGGCGTCCGGCTCCCCCGTCCTGTGCACGAAGGCGGCGTTGGAACCCGCGTCGCCGCCGAGGTCGATGCCTTTGGCCAGGCTGGGGGTGCCGATCCAGCCGGCGGGCGCCCTGCCGGTCCAGGTGGAGAAGCTGCCATTGGTGATGAGGTCGGTGGCGGCGGGCGCGGCGATGGCGGCGGGCCCGGCGGCGATGGCCGCGGGGAGCGTCAGCGCGCAAAGCGCGCGGAGGAGGAGGCGGGAGGTTTTGTTCATGCTAATGGTCATGGCGGTTGTGTTCATGTGGGTGAGGTTGTCGGGATTAAGGTTGTTGTGGTTGAGGTTATGGTGGCTGAGGTTGTGGTGTTTTGGGCGGGGTGCCCTGGGTTGTCCGGGATTTGGTTGATGGGTTGATGGGTTGTCGGGTTGTTGGGAAGGGAGGCGGGAGGCGGGAAACGGAAGCGGGCGGCGGGCGGAGGAGGCGGGAGGAGGAGGAGGCGGGAGGCGAAAGGAGGGAGGAGGCGGAGGACGGCGGGAAACGGGAAACGCGGAGGGACGAAAAAGAACAAAAACACACGGAACTCCGAAAGTGCGGAAAATAAAGCCTGTTTTCTTGCAATCTTATTATCAAAATATGAAGTCTTCCCGGTTTATGAGCACAACGCAGCGAGATACTCTTTTCACCTCCCCGTCGTCCGTCCGCCGGCCCTGCATATTGCTGGCGCTGGGGTGGTATTCGGCCGCGATTCACCGCGGCATAGCCCGCTACGCGCGCAAGGCCAACTGGGTGCTGGACCTTACGATGACGCGCCACGGGCTGCCCCCGCGTTCGTGGCGCGGCGACGGCATCATCTGCCTGTTGTATTGGGAGAAGGAGCTTTACGATTTCGTGAGGGCCACGAAGAAACCGGTGGTGAACATAGGCGACGTGCGCCTGCCGGACATCCCGACGGTGCATTCCGACGACGTGGCCATCGGGCGCATGGCCGCCGATCATTTTACGGAGCGGGGGTTTCGCGACATGGCGTTTTTCCGGCGCTCGGACGCGCTGTCCGCGCGGGAGCGGTGCGAGGCGTTTCGCGCGCGCGTGAGGGAAAACGGCGGGACGTTTCACCTGGTTGACTGGCTCACGCACAACAAGGGCCGTCGCGAGCACTCCGAGAGCGAACTCATCGGCTGGCTGGGCCGGCAGATCAAAAAGCTGCCCAGGCCGCTGGCGGTGTTTTCCGAGCACGACGAGGTGTCCATCGAGGTGATTTACGCCTGCCGGAACCAGGGCATACCGGTGCCGGAGCAGGTGGCCGTGCTCGGGGTGGACGACGACAAGCTGCGCTGCGAGTTTGCGCCCATCCCGCTTTCCAGCATCGACAACAACCAGGAGATGGAGGGCTACGAAGCCGCGGCGCTGCTCGACCGCCTGCTGCGCGGCGAGCCGCCGCCGCCGGCGCCGGTGCTGGTGCAACCCGTCGGCATCACCACGCGCCTGAGCAGTGACATCCTTGCGGTGGACCACCCGCACGTCGCCGCCGCGCTGCTGCACATCTGGCAGAATTACACGAAGCCCATCAACGCGAAGACCGTGGCGGCGACGGTGCCCATTTCCTACCGTCGCCTGCATGATGCGTTTTTGGAGAACGTGGGGCGCACGATTGCCGGCGAGATTGAATACAAGCGCATCGAACTGGCCAAGACCCTGCTGGTGAACACGACCCGGAAAGGCTACCAGATTGCGGAGGAGTGCGGTTTCGCCAGCAACATCCGCATGAGCCGCATCTTCCGCCGCGAACTCGGCACGACCCCCCTCAACTACCGCCGCCAAAACCGAAACCGCGCGTGAAGAGGCCGGGGGGCGTATTGATTAACTGATGTTACGCG
>JAITDF010000209.1 GCA_031282705.1 Opitutaceae bacterium
GCCCGCTGGCCTGCGGGGAGCCGGATGCTCCCGCCACTTCAGGGCGGCGCGTTTTGCGGCGCGCTTTGCGCGCCGTCAGGCAAGCGGGACGCTTGCCCTGCTTCAGGAGGGACGCTTGCCCTGCGTCCCAAAAGCCTGCCAAAAGACTGGCCTCCGCGTCCCATCAGTGATTCATGCTGGCTTCCGATTTTTCAAAGCGCCCTTTGGAGCTTCCCGCCGCCCCACGCCGCCGCGCCGGCCGCCTGCGGACGCGGCGCGGACTTCCAAACCTGCTTGAAAACCCGCGCTGGCCCCGCGAAGTTTTTGCACCCGGCCCCGTCAGCCCGCCCAAACCCTTTCCCGCCATGAGCAAAAACGCCGCCTACATCACCCAGCGCCAGGTCGCGCAGCGCGCCGGCGTGCACCAGACGACGGTGTCGCTGGTGTTCCGCAACCACCCCTCGGTGCCCGAGACGACGCGGCGGCGCGTGCTCGCGGCGGCGGAGGCGTTGGGCTACCGGCGGCACCCGTTGCTGGCGGCGCTGATGAGCACGCGCCTGCGGCTCGCCGGCGGCGATGCCGGCAGCCCCGTGCTCGCGTTTCTCACCGACTTCGAGACGCGCGACCGCTGGAAAATCTCGCCCACCGCCGTGGAAATGCACGACGGCGCGCGCGCCCGCGCGCAGGAGCTGGGGTATCGCGTAAAAGTGTTCTGGCTGAACGACCCGGAGGTGCCGCCCGCGCGGCTGGGGCGGATTTTATGGGCGCGCAACATCCACGGCATCCTGCTGGCGCCGACGCATCACCCGCGCGGCTCCCTGACGTTTGACTTCGCGCCGTTCTCGGTGGTGCGCCTCGGCGCCGGCAGCGAGCACGCGCCCATCACGGGCGTGATGCACGACCATTTCTCCGGCATGGAAACGGCGCTGGGGCGGTGCCTGCGCGCGGGCCGGTGGCGCGTGGGGGTGACGCTGATGATTGGCGTGAACAAACTGGTGAGCGACCGCTGGCTGGCGGCGCACGCGCTGGCGTGCGGCGCGCGCGGCGGCATCGCGCGGCTGCCGGCGTGGGAGGGGGATTTCGAGCCGGGGCGCTTCGCGGGCTGGCTGAAGCGGCACCGGCCCGACGCGCTGGTGGGGACGTTTGCCGGGAAACTGCCCGGGTGGCTGCGCGGGCGCGGCGTGGCGGTGCCGGGCGGCCTCGCCCTGGTGTCGCTGAGCCTGTCGGCGGACGAACGCTTTTGCGCGGGCATCTACCAGCGCTCGCGCGTCATCGGCGCGCGCGCGGTGGACTTGCTGGCCGGCGCGCTCAACCACAACGACACCGGCCTGCCGTCCATGCGGCAGGTGCTGCAAATCGAGGGCGAGTGGCGCGACGGCCCCTCGCTCGCCGCCGCCGCCGCCGCCGCGCCGGCCCTCACTCCTCGCTCATCTTGAAGACGGCGGTGCGGGTGTCGGTTTTCCCGTCGGGACGTTCGCCGATGGAACGCACGGCGCGGAAAGCCGCCAGCGCGGACTGGTCGAACTCGGCGCTGCCGGAGGAGCGCACCACGCGCACATCGCCCATCGCGCCGGAAGCCGACAGCGTGAAGGAAATGGTGACGGAAAGATGCTCGCCCAGGCCGGCCGGCTTTTCATGGGCGGCCTTGAGCTGCCGCTGAAGCATCGCAAGATAGCCGTCGAGCAAATTCTGGTCGGCGGCGCGGCTCAGCACATTGCCGCCCGCGCCCGCCGCGCCGCCGGCGCCGCCGGGCGCCCCCGGCCCCGGCAGCTTGATTTTCGGCACCACGGCGGGCTTCGGCCGGGCGCCGGCGGGCGGCGGCGCGCCGGCGGACCGGGCGCGCATCCGGTCTTTGTTTTGCTGCTGAAATTGCTGCCAGCTCACGGTCGCCTGCCTTGGTTTTTCCTCCGGCTTCACGGGCGGCGCGACCGCCGGCGGCGGCGCGGGCGCGGGTGGCGCCGGCTGGACGACGGGCGGCTGGACGACGGGCGGCGGCGGCGCGGGCGCGGGCGGCGGCTCGGGCGCGGGCGGTTGGAAGGGGGGGGCGACGATCGGCGCCTCGGGCTGCTCAAAAGTGATGCCGGGCGCGGGCGCCTGGGTGGCGGCGTAGTCGGCCCCCTCGCCGGCGACAAGCTCGAATATCTGGGAGGTGTTGCGTTGCGCCTGTTGAAACACCATCGCGGTCAACGCAACCGCGAGCACCACCGCGCCGTGCAGCACCAATGAGGCGACATACGGGCCGGCGGAACGCGTCTGGCTTGTGATCGAGGCGGACATCGCGACGGCAAACCAACAACAACAACCGCGTCCTGACAAGCGCCGGTTTGGCGAATGCGCCGGTTGGCGAATCACAGAAAGCCCCCATAGGCCCCCATGGACATGTGGACCCGGCGCGAAGCCCCGGCGACCCCCGCGCCCCCTGCGCCCCCTGCGCCCCCGCGCCCCCGCGCCCCCGCGGCCCCGCGCCCCCGCGGCCGCATCTCCGCGTCTCCGCGTCCATGCATCTCCGCATCCTCGCCTCTCCGCGTCCATGCCTCGGCAAACACAAAACCCGCTCCCCCCAGGGGAGCGGGCTGGATGAAAAACGATTGAGGCCCGACGGGGCGCCGCCGCCGGCCATCAAGCACTACCAAGTGCGCTTTTTATGGCGGTTGGCTTTGAGGCGCTTGCGGCGCTTGTGCTTCGACATTTTCAGGCGGCGTTTCTTCTTAAGGTTGCCCATGGTGGTGGTTGGATGGTTTTGGAAAAACGGCGAAAGTGCCGGCCCGTCCGCCCGCTGTAAAGTGTTTTTTGAAATTCCCCCTTCAATCGGGGCGCGACAGGAAATGATGCCACTCCCTCAAAAGGCGGGTGCAACCCAGGGCGCAACCCAGGGTGCATCCCAAAGTGATGCGCCTCCTCTTTCTCTTTCTTCTTTCCTCTTTATCTTTCCTCAAGAGGGGAAAAGGGGATGGGAGGAATGGGAGGGATGCGAGGGAAGATAAAGAGGAAGATAATGGACGCTCCCGCGTCCCATCAGCTATCAGCGTGATCGGGCGAAGCGGAGCGGGGTGGAGCGGGGGGGGGCGCGCGCCGCGGGGATGTCAATCCGCCCGGGCTTTTTCCCTCCATTGCGTCGGGCTCATCCCGTTGAACTCGCGGAACACCGTCGCGAAGTGCTGGCTCGACGAAAATCCGCATGCGTAGGCGATTTCAGTCACCGGCAGCCCCGGCCTCTCGCGCAACAGGCGCGCCGCCGCCTTCACGCGGCAGTAGGAGAGGTATTGCGCGGGCGGGCGGTTGGTCAGTTGCTGGCAATAGGTGGTGAAACGGCTCCGTTTGAGCCCGCAGCGGGCGGCCATCGAATCCACCGTCCACTCCTCGCCCGCCCGTCGCGGCAGGGCCGACAAAAACAGCTCCACGCAACGCTCGTTGGAGGTGAGGGAGTCGTCCAGCGGGATTTTCATGCCCTCCAGCGTTTCGAGGATGACCAGCAGCAGTTCATTCACGGCCAGCGCCATGCGGGTGCGGTCGAAGCGGCGCGCCGCCGCCGTGCGCGCGATTTCCTCGATCCGGCGGAACGCCCCGGCGGGGCCGGCGCCGGTTTTCCACAACGGCTGCTCGTTTTTCCCGAGCAACGCGGCCAGGCGCCCGCGCTCCCCGCGCGTGAGCACCAGCCATTCGGGCCACCGCCAGGCCTGGTTCGGGCGCCGCACGCCGACGTCGAGGATGAGCCATGCCAGGTGCGACGCCCCCACGCGGGGCAGCCCGACGCGGTGCCGCTGCCAGGGGCGCGTGATGGTCAGGCAGCCGGGGCGCATCTGGTGGTTCCCGCCCTCGACGGCGAACCCGAGCCGCCCGCTGAAAAGATAGGTGAACTCGATGCCTTCGTTGTGGTGCCAGTCGAGCCCCCAGTCCTGCTCATCGTGCGCATTCCACGCGCCGGCGGAGCAGAGCCGCGGCAACACAGTGGCGGGGAGCGCGACGCCGGGATACGCGCCGTGGACGACGGCGGCGAACTGCAACCGCCCCGCCCCGGCTGCCTTGAGCAGCGGCTGGCAGGTGTCGGCTTGACAGTCTTCGCCAAGCGAAGCGCCGTGAAATCTGGCCGGGGCTGGATGCATGTGCGAAATCAACCAATGGCAAACGATGGACGCGGAAGGGTGGAAACGTGTGTTAGAGTCCGGCCATCATGTTGAAAAACGAAGGAAAAACACAAGCC
The DNA here is from genome assembly GCA_031282705.1 of Opitutaceae bacterium. Lineage (GTDB taxonomy): Bacteria > Verrucomicrobiota > Verrucomicrobiia > Opitutales > Opitutaceae > Termitidicoccus. Next base: position 4,181 of record JAITDF010000209.1, read on the forward strand.
CCCGCGCGAAGATTCCGGTTCGCATGGGTTCTCGCGGCGATGGCTTTGCCCGCCGCGCCGGTTTTGCAGGCGGGAGCGGAAGCTCCCCAATCGAAAATCGAGTTCCGAGCGGAGCGAGAAGCCTGCCATCCAAAATCGAAAATCCTCCGCGTCATGCTGCTGAGCGGCGCCAACAACCACAACTGGCGGCTGACCACGCCGGAGCTGTGCGCGGTGCTGCGCGAGAGCGGGCGCTTCCGCGTGGACGTGGCCGGGGAGGTGGCCGCGCTCCAGCCGGCGGACTTCGCGTCCTGCGACGTGATCGTGAGCAACTACAACACCTTCAAAAACCCCGTGCCGGTGGACGCCGTGTGGGGCGCCGCGGTGCGCGCGGCGTTTCTTGACCGCATCCGCGAAGGCGGCGGCTTCGTGGCCGTCCACGCGGGCGGCTCCAGTTTCCACGAATGGCCGGAGTATCAGCAACTGTGCGCCACGTCGTGGACGCGCGGCACGACCCGGCACGGGCGGCGGCACGCCGCGCCCGTGAGCTTCGCGGACGCCGCGCACCCGGTCACGCGCGGGCTTGAGCCATTCTGGACCTATGATGAGTTTTGGGAGAACCTCGTGGTGCAGCCCGGCGCGGTGGCGCTGGCGACAGTCAAAACCAACGCGGCCCACGGCGGCGGCGGCGCGCCGGGCCCGATCGTGTTTGCCACCGCTTTCGGCCGGGGGCGCGGCTTCTGCCTGCTGCTCGGGCACGATGTGCCGGCGATGCGCAACCCCGGATTCCGCACCCTGCTCAAACGCGGGACGGAATGGGCCGCGACGGGCCGGGTGACAATCGCCCCGGACGCCCCTTGGCCGGCGACCGAGGCGGCGGCCATCGCGGTGGCGCAAGCCGCCTCCGGCGCCGCCACCCTGAAATGAAGCGGCCCTCCTCCCCTCCCCTCCCGCACCCTCCCCTCTCCGCCTCTCCCCTCCCCCGGCAATCCTCCCCCGGCAATTTTTTCCCGCCATGAACACCACCATCGCCCCCGTTGACAAACCAAACCCGGCACCCGCGCAACTCGGACGCCGCCGATTCCTCGCCGGCGCCGCCGCCCTCCTGGCCGCGCCGCTGATCCTGCCCTCGCGCCTCTTCGGCGCCGCCGCCCCAAGCAACCACCTGCGCATCGCCATCATCGGGTGCGGCTCGCGCGCCCGCTCGCTGGTGCTGCACGGCGCGGCCCCCGAACCCGACGCGCGCGTGGTGCTGGCCTGCGACTGCTTCGCCAGCCGCCGCGAAAAAATGGCGGAAGACCTGAACAAACACTACGGCGCGACCGTGTGCGCCGCCGTCGCGGACCACCGGGAAGTGCTGGCCCGGCCCGACATCGACGGCGTGATCATCGCCACCACCGACCACTGGCACGCCCCCATCGCCCACGACGCCGCGCTCGCCGGCAAGGACGTGTATGTCGAAAAACCCCTCGCGCCGGCGCTGGCCTGGGCGTTCAAACTGCGCGAAGCCGCGGCGCGCAAAAAAATCGTCGTGCAATACGGCACGCAACAACGCGGCTCCCAGACGCAGTTCCGCCGCGCCTGCGAATTCGTGCGCAACGGCTACATCGGAAAACTCAAGGAAATCGTCTGCTGGTGCCCCGACATGGCGGCCGAAATCCAGCACGCCCAAGTCCAGCCCTACGGCTCCATCGACCCCGCCGAGCCGCCCGCCGGCTTTGATTACGACCGCTGGCTCGGCCCCGCGCCGGAAAAACCCTACACGGTGGACCGCTGCACGCGCTTCGGCGGCTACCACATCTACGACTACTCGCTCGGCTTCATCGCCGGCTGGGGCGCGCACCCCCTCGACATCGCCCAGTGGGGGCTCGACGCCGACCGCACCGGCCCCGTGCGCTGCGAAGGCACGGGCCTGCTGCCGCCCAAGGGCCGCCTCTGGGACAGCCTGGAGTCATTCGACATGCGCTGCGATTACGCCGGCGGCGTGCGCCTCCAACTGGCGGGCTGGCGCGCCGCCGCGCCGATGCTCGAACGCCGCGGCATCCGCGCCCGCGCCGCGCACGGCACCCATTTTATCGGCGAAAAAGGCTGGCTGACCGTGGACCGCAGCGCCCTGCTCGCCAGCGACCGCCGCCTCCAGGACAAAGACAGGGAAGTGTCCGAAAACGAAATCCGCCTGCGGCGGACCAAATCCCACATGCGCGACTTCTTCGACTGCATGCGCAGCCGCGGGGAACCCCTCAGCCACCTGGAGGCCGCGATCCGCAGCGACACCCTCAGCCACCTCGGCAACATCGCCATCCGCCTCGCGCGCCCGCTGCGCTGGGACCCGGCGGCGGAAAAAATCATCGGCGACGACGAAGCCGCCGCCATGCTGGACCGCCCCCTGCGCGCCAAGTGGAACACCTTCGCCGCGTGATTTTTTCCGCGCCGCCGCCACTCCCGTCTTTTTTTCTCTCCCTCTCTCTCTTTCCAATCCACCATGAGCAAAATAAAACTCGGCATAAACATGGAGTTTGTCCGCCACGAGGACAAGCCCTTCGAATGGGGCGTGGCCAAAGCCGCCGCCCTCGGCTACGAATACGTGGAACCAATGGTTCACTGGGGCAGGGAACTGCTCAGCGAAGCCGGCTACTTCCACAGTGTTTCGATGCTCGACGACCCGCTGCGCATCCGGCGCGCCTGCGCCGCCGCCGGCATAAAACTCTCCGGGCTTTCCGCGCACACGCCGCTGTGCAAGCCCGAGATCGGCGTCGAATACCTCAAGCAGGCCGTCCGCTTCGCCGCCGAGTGCGGCGCGCCGGTGGTGAACACCGACGAAGGCCCGAAGCCCGCGTGGACGACCGAGGCCGAGGACTTCGTGCTGATGCGCTACACGCTCGGCGAAGCCGCCCGCGCCGCCGGGCCGCGCGGCATCGTCATCGGCCTGGAGCCGCACCAGCAATACTCGCGGTCGCCCGAAGGGCTCGACCGCATCCACGCGCTCGTGGACAGCCCCGCCATCGGCATCAACTTCGACACGGGCAACAGCCACCTCTGCGGGCACGACCCGTATGCCTGGCTTGAGCGCGTGCTGCCGCGGCTGGTGCACTTGCACGCCAAGGACATCTCGGCGGGCCAGTCAAAAGACGAGCGCGGCAAGGTCACCGGCACGCCCGTCGGCTGCGCGTGCGGCGACGGCGAAATTGACTGGGCGCGCGTCATTGCGATTTGCGCCAAAGCCCCCCGCGACATCGTGTTTTCCGTCGAATGCGGCACCGTGGACCAGGCTGGAAGGTCCGCCGCGCACCTGCGGAAACTGCTCGCCGCCGCCGCGTGACCCCGGCGGCCACCCCCCGCAGCGGCCCCGGCGCCGGCCCGGGACGCCGGGCGGCGGGGCTTGACGGGGCGGCGACTTTAGTCGTCGAAAGCCCGCGAAGCGGGCGCGGCCGGGCGACTTCAGTCGCCCGATCGAAAGGCGGCGACGCCGCCTCACGGCGGAATGAGGAACTGAGGTTGCGCGGTGGCGCCCGTGCCCTTGGAAGGCCGGCCTCCGTGCCGTCCGTGCCGCGGGGGGTTTCGCGGAAATGGGAAAAGGGGAGATATGGGAGATATGGGAGAAATGGCGTTCTTCAGGGTGCCCTATCTCCCCTATCTCCCATAACTCCCATTTCTCCTATTTCTCCCATTTCTCCCATTTCTCCCATATCTCCCATTTTCCCCCTTTTCCGAACCCCCGCGGCACGGAGGCCAGGCCCCAAACGCTCCCGCGTAACCTCAGCAACCCCCGTCTCTTCCTTCGCCAGGCGCGGGCCGGGGGAAAGAGGACGGGAAACCGCCCGCCTCCGCGCGACAGCGCCCGCATCTTGCAAAAGCACCTTGCAAATCCCCCCGCCCCGGCTTTCCTTGACGGTGCTCATGGACAACCTCACCGCCGCACGCGCCACCATGGCGTTCTCGCTGGGCTTCCACATCATCTTTGCCTCGATCGGCATGACCATGCCGCTGTTCATGTCGGCGGCGCACTGGCTCTGGTTGAAAAAGAAAAACCCGGTCTATCTCGAACTCACCAAAATGTGGATGCGCGGCGTCGCCATCCTCTTCGCCGTCGGCGCGGTGTCGGGCACGGTGCTCTCCTTCGAGCTCGGGCTGCTCTGGCCGGGGTTCATGCGGCACGCCGGCGCGATCATCGGCATGCCCTTTTCGTGGGAGGGCACCGCGTTTTTCCTGGAGGCGGTGGCGATCGGCCTGTTCCTCTACGGCTGGAAACGCATGCACCCGTGGGTGCATTGGGCGACCGGCCTCACGGTGGGCGTCGCCGGCTTCGTGTCGGGCATCTTTGTCGTGGCGGTGAGCGGCTGGATGAACGCCCCCGCGGGCTTCGAGTGGCTCGACGGCGCCGCGCACAACATCGACCCCGTGAAAGCCATGTTCAACCGCGCCTGGCCGCACCTGAGCCTGCACATGCAGCTCGCGGCCTTGCAGGCGGTGGGCTTCGGCGTGGCGGGCATCCACGCGTTTCTTTACCTGCGCGGGAAGGCGCCGGAAGTGCATCTGCGCGCCCTCAAAATCGCGATGGCCTTCGGCGCGGTCGCCTCGCTCGCCCAGCCCTTCGCCGGGCACTTCGCCGGCCGGCGCGTCGCGCAGCTCCAGCCCGTGAAACTCGCCGCCATGGAGGGCCATTTCGAGACCTCCCGGCGCGCGCCGCTCTACATCGGCGGCATCCCCGACGAGGAGGCCCGGACGACGCGCTGGGGCGTGCCGGTGCCCGGCCTGCTGAGCCTCATGGCGCACGACGACATCGACGCCGAGGTCGCCGGCCTCGACCAGTTCCCGCGCGAAGACTGGCCCCCGGTGGCCATCACGCACGTCTCCTTTCAAATCATGGTCGGCATCGGCATGGCGATGGCGCTGCTCGGCGTGCTGTATTTTGTTTATGCGCGGCGCGGCCGCTTCCCCGCGTGGTTTCTGCGCGTGCTCGTCGTCTTCGCGCCGTTCGGCATGGTGGCGATCGAGACGGGCTGGGTCGTCACCGAAGTCGGGCGCCAGCCCTGGATCATCCACGGCATCCTCCGCACCCGCGACGCGGTCACGCCCGTGCCCGGCATGGTGTGGCACTTCGCGCTGTTCCTCGTGCTCTACACCGCGCTCGCGATCGCGACCGTCTGGCTCTTCAAACGCCAGATTCAGGCCGTGCAAAACCAGGCCGCGCAAAACCGGCGGGCCGGGCAAGAACAGGCCGCGCAAAACCAAACCGGACAACCCGCATGATCGACATCCTCATCTTTTTCATCGGCGCATCGCTGCTGCTCTACGTGCTGCTCGGCGGCTCGGACTACGGCGCGGGCATCCTCGAACTGCTCCCCTGCGGCGCGCTGCGCGAGAAACGCAAGCACGTCATCAACGAGGCGATGGGGCCGGTGTGGGAGGCGAACCACATCTGGCTCATCCTCGTGGTGGTGATTTTGTTCAACGGGTTCCCGCGCATCTTCACCACGCTCATGACGGCGCTGCACGCGCCGATGCTCGCGCTGCTCGCGGGCATCGTGGTGCGCGGCGCGGTGTTCACCTTCCGGCACCACGACGCGGTGCAGACCGGGGGCTCGCAGCGCGTTTACACGCTGCTCTTCGGCTGCTCCAGCCTCTGGTCGGCGTTCTGGCTGGGCATCATCGTGGCCAGCCTGAACCGCGGCCTCATCGACCCCGCCGCGCCCGACGCCCATGCCGCCTACATCGCGCCCTGGGCCGGCCTGTATCCGCTCGCGCTGGGCCTCTTTGCCGCCTGCATTTTCCTGTTCCTGGCCGGGATTTACCTCATCGGCGAAACCGATGACGGCGCGCTGCGCCGGCACTTCACGCGCGTCGCGGCGGCGGCCAACGTGCTCGTGGTCGCCTCGGGCGGGCTCGTCTTCGCCGCCTCGACGCTGGAACACGAAAGCCTGCCCGCGCTGTTTCTCCGCACCCCGGCGGCGCTCGCGGCCCTGGGGCTGGCGACGCTCCTCTGCATCGCGCTCTGGGCGGCGGCGCGCGCGCGGCGGGCGCGCCACGCGCTGGTCACCCGCGTCATCGCCGGCGGGCAGGTCACGCTCATCCTGCTCGGCTGGTGGCTGCTCTACGCGCCCAACGCGATGCTCACCGCCGCCGGCCCGCTAAACCTTTACGCCGAAGCCGCCCCGCCCGCCACCCTGCGCCAGCTCGTCGCCGCGCTGCTGGTCGGGAGCCTGTTTATTTTCCCCAGCCTGTTTTTCCTCCTCCGCGTCTTCAAGACGCGCGGCAAATAGCGCGCCCCGCCCGCGCTCGCTCTCTTTATTCTTTCTCTTTCTCTTTCTCTTTCTCCAGTCAGACTTCCCGCCTCACCCGCCTCACCCGGAACCAACTCCCTGCCCGCACCCGCCCGATTCTGACGAAAGAGGAAAGAGAAAGAATAAAGAAGAAAGAAGAACGAGAAGGATTCCGGCGAGGGGGGCATCAGTTTGAATCACACCACCCCCAAAAAAACGCCATGTGCGCCTTCCAACGCGACTACATCCTCCGCCTCATCGAGCAACTCCGCGAATTTCTCGCCGAAATCACGCGCCTGCGCGAAACCGGCAGGCCCGAACAGGCGCTCACCGCCATCATCCGCGCGCAGGAACGCCTCTTCATCCGGCCCGCCGGCGAATTTCTCCCCCTGCCACCCGACGAACAATTCCGCCTGCTCACCCGCGCCGAGACGCCCGCCGACGCCCGGGCAAAATGCCTCGCGCAAGCCGACCTCCTCGTCGAAACCGCGCGCATCTATCTGGCCAGGGAGCAACCCGCCATCGCCTCCGGCGCATGGCGCTTCGCCCTCCGCATGCTCGAACTTGCCGCGACCCTCGCGCCCGGCGAAACCGCCGATGGCGAAACCGATGGCGAAGCCGCCGCCGCCGACCCCGAAATAACCTCCCGCCTCACCGTGGCCCGCGCCGAAATCCAGCGCCTCCAAACCCGCATGTAGGAAATCCCAAAGCCCGAAATCCCAAATCCCAAAAAAATCCCAAATCCCAAAATCCCAAATCCCAAAGGGGGCGGCGCAACCGCCAAGGCCCGCGGGCGGGACGCCAGTGTCTTGCACCCCGGAAAAACGGTTTGAGGGCGTTTCTTTTGGCATTTGAAATCCGGGCCTTTGGGATTTCTTTGTGACTGATGTTACGCAGTTCTGTCGTACCGCAGGTTTCCAAACCTGCTTAAAACTCACGCCTGGCCGCGAACCCGCAATCAGGCATGAGCTTCGGAGCAGACTTGGAAGTCTGCGGCACGTCAGAGCCGCGTAACATCAGTTTGTGATTTGGAATTTCGGGATTTGGAATTTTTTTGTGATTTGGGATTTTGGGATTTGGGATTTCCCCCGCACCCCGCATCCGTGCTCGCCATCCGCTTTTCCGCCTTCAGCCTTTCAGTCCTTCAACCCTTTCATGAACGCCTCCTGGGAAACACTCAAAATCCTCTCCGACCCCACCCGCGTGCGCCTGCTCGCGCTCCTGCTGCACGAAGAGCTCGCCGTCGCCGAGTTGCAGGAAATCCTCGGCATGGCCCAGTCGCGCATCTCCTCGCAACTCTCGCTCCTGCGCAAAGCCGGCGTCGTCGAGGACCGCCGCGACGGCAAACGCGCCTATTACTCGCTCCCCGCCTCCCTCGAACCGCGCCGGCTCGCGCTCATCCGCGCCGCCTGCGCCGCCGTCGCCGGCCAGCCCGGGCCGGCCGAGGACCGCGAAAACCTCGACCGCGTGCTCGCCCGCCGCCGCGCCCAATCCGAAGCCTACTTCAACCTCATCGCCGGCAAACTCGGCAAACATCACTGCCCCGGACGCTCCTGGGAGGCCATCGGGCATCTCGCCCTCCGCCTCACGCCCCCCATCACCATCGCCGACCTCGGTGCCGGCGAAGGCCTCATCTCGCAACTCCTCGCCCGCCGCGCCGAACGCGTCTGGTGCATCGACAACTCCCCGCGCATGGTCGAGGTCGGCGCCGCGCTTGCCGCCAAAAACGGCCTCGCCAACCTCGCCTACAAACTCGGCGACATCGAGGCCGTGCCGCTCCCCGCCGCCTCCGTCGATCTCGCCATCCTCAGCCAGGCGCTGCACCACGCCCGCCACCCGCGGAAAGCCGTTGACGAGGCGTTCCGCATCCTGCGCCCCGGCGGACGCCTCCTCGTGCTCGACCTGAAGGCGCACACCTTTGAAAAAGCGCGCGAACTCTACGCCGACGTGTGGCTCGGCTTTAAGGAAAACGTGCTCCACGGCCTCCTGAAAAAAGCCGGCTTCCAGCAAGTCGAGGTCTCGGTCGTGTCCCGCGAGGCCGTCGAACCCCATTTCGAAACCCTCCTCGCCGGCGGCGCCAAGCCCGCCGCGTGATTTTTCCCGCCCGTCCGGGCGATCCGCCCCCGCGACATTTCCAATTTCCAGCCGCGCAAAAAAACGCGCGCCGGCGCGGGCCGCGCCCGGCGGGCCGGCGGGCCGCGGCGGGCGGGCCGACGGACCGCGGCGGGCGGGCCGCCGGACCTCGCCCGGCAAAACAACCTTCCCTTCCCCGCGGACGCTGTTGTGCTTGGCGGGTCGCACCGCACGCCATGCCATTGCCCGCCAGACAACGCCTCGACGAACTCCTCGTCGCCCGCGGCCTCGCCGAATCCCGTTCGCAGGCCCGCGCGCTCATCATGGCCGGCCGCGTGCGGCACGGCACCGCGCGGCTCGACAAACCCGGCCGGGAAGTGCCCGCCGGCATCGAACTCACGCTGGAGCAGCCGCCGCGTTTCGTCAGCCGCGGCGGGGAAAAACTCGCGGGGTTCCTGGAAAAATTCCCGCTCGACCTCGCCGGCGCCCGCATCCTCGACGTGGGCGCCTCCACCGGCGGCTTCACCGACTGCTGCCTGCAAGCCGGCGCGGCGTCCGCCGTGTGCGTGGATGTCGGCCGCGCGCAACTCCACGCGCGCCTCCGCGCCGACCCGCGCGTCACCAACCTCGAAAAAACCAACGCCCGCCTGCTGCGCCCCGGCGACCTGCCGCGCGCCGAATTCGACGCCATCGTGATGGACCTGTCGTTCATCTCGCTCAAAGCCGTGCTGCCCGCCGTGTGGCCGTTTTTGCGCGCGGGCGGCGCGCTCGTCGCGCTGGTGAAGCCGCAATTCGAAGCCGGCAAGGCCGCGGTGGACAAGGGCCGCGGCGTCATCCGCGACCGCGCCGTGCAGGACGCGGTGCTCGCGGACATCACCGCGTTCGCGCTCGCGGAGCTTCCCGGCGCGGCGCTCATCGGCTCGATGGCCTCGCCCCTCACCGGCGCCGACGGCAACCGCGAGTTCCTGCTGGGATTGCGAAAACCGGCATGACGCCCGTTATGAAACCGATGCCCCGCGGAGCGCCTGGTCCGGGGAGATTTTCGATTTTTGATTCTCGATTTTCGATTGGGGAGCTTCCGCCCCCCCCCGGCAACCCGGCACGGCCGCGCCCAATCGAAAATCTCCCGGACTGGCCGCCTGCGCAACATCAGTCATGAACCCGATGCCACGCGGCTCCGACGTACGCGGCTCTGACGTACCGCAGACTTCCAAGTCTGCTTCAAAACTTGCGCCGGGTTCGCGGGCTTGTTTTCCGGGTGC
>JAITDF010000243.1 GCA_031282705.1 Opitutaceae bacterium
GCCTGCCTTGGCCAGTGGTTCGGGGAGTGCTGCCAATATCATGCCTTCCGGGGCTGAGCGCCGCCACCGCCCCTCCGGGGCCTTGCGGTTCCATCGAAGCCGCGCAACCTCGGTTTGGGGATTCGGAATTTTCCCGCGGACACTCGTCCGCGCCCCGCCGCCCGCCGGTTGAAAAAATCACTCCACGGGGACCACCAGCGGCTTGTATTTGCCGACAAGCCAGTTTTCCACCGTGATTGTTTTCACGCGCCCGTCCGCCTCGGCCGTGGCGGTGGCGAGCGGGGCGAGTTCCACCGTCCGCCCTCCGGCCTTGAGCGTGACCGGGATGCTGCTGCGGTTCACAAATGCCAGCCCGCCCGCCTCCTTTTTGATTTCAACACAGGCGTTAAACAACGGGCGCACCCACTTCTCCTGCCCGAAAATCATGTCCACGGCCCAGCCGACCGTCCGCTTGGCGAAAAACGCCTCGCGCAGCGACTCCAGCGTTTTTTCACGGGCAAAAACCAGCGTGACCGGGCGCCTCGGATTGCGCAGGCCGTAGTTGCGGCTTTCCGGCAGGTGGATGTCGCTGTCGGCAAAGACGGCGAGGTCCCTTTCCGTGCACCAGGCCGCGACCACGGGATAAAAATTTTTGCTGTTGAACGCCTCGATGCCGTGCATGTAGCCCTTTTTATAAATCTCCTCGTGGGTTTTTGTGAACACCGTCGGCGCGCCCTTCTCGATGCCGCCGCTTTTCGGCGCCTCCCAGCCGGGATGGTTCCACAATAGAAAACCGCCCTGCGCGACGGCCTCCTCGAACATCTTCCAATAATCATCCTGCAGCGCCGCGATTTTATTGACATCCTGCACGAACAGCGCGTTGAAATGGCCCGGCGGCATGGTTTTTTTGGTGATTTCCGTGCCGCGGACCAGGATGATTTTGCGCTTGTCGGCCTCCGGTTTCGCCAGCTCGTAGGAAAAATTATAATTATCATTCTCGTCGCGGAGCTGGATGTTGGTGATTTTCCCTTTTTTGTCCCGCCGTTCCGGGCCGCCGAGGCGCGGGCGGTATTCGATGTGGTCGGTGATGGCAATCGCGTCCAGGCCGTTTTCGTCCGCCTCGATTACGCGCTCCGTCGGCCACACCCAGCCGTCGGAAAACAGGGTGTGGATGTGAAAGTCTCCCTTCAGGACGCGGAATCCGCCCGCGTCCGGTATCGTGATCTGGCGCGGCGGCGGCACGTTGGTGATTTCCTTGGCCAGATGCACCGTGTAGCTGATGTCCGGCGCCTCGGCGCCGGCCTGCGCGCGTCCGTGCGGGCCGTCGTGCGCGCGACCGCCCGGCGCCGCCGCCAGAAACGCGGCGGCAAGCATCAAAACCCCCGCCTGCTTTATATATTGATGTGGCGCGGGGTTCCAAACCTGCTTCGGGCCGGGGGCCCGCAACCATGCGTGAGCTTCGGAGCGGACTTGGGCTTGAAGGTCCGCGGGACGGCGGAGCTGCGCAACATCAGTCATATATATTTTTTGCGGGATCATGGGGGATTCCTTGTTTTGAATGTTCAGCGTGGGATTCGTCCGCAGCGCATCAGACCGCGGCGTGTTTATCAATAAGGATTCCACGCCGGCCCTCCTTGGAAACGAAAATAATTATTTCCGCCGTTACGCGGTCCCGCCGGCTGCCCGCCGGCGCGCCGGCGGCGGTGGATTACCGTGGCGCTGCCGGACGGTCCCACAGGAAACTCTGCTTCGAGAGCAATTCCCGCCCGTCCGCGGCCAGCAGCCGCAGCCGCCATGCGACCGGATGCGCGTCGGGGCCGGCGGGCCAGTCGGCGCCGGTCACGCCGATGTTGAGCACCTGTTTGCCGGCGGGCAGCAGGGCCAGCGTGAACGTGTGCGTTTTCGGCCGCGGCGCGGCGGCCGTGATGAGTTCGAGCCCGATGCGGGCGCCGGCGAGGGGCGAGGCGTTTTTCACGCGCAACAAAAAATAGTATCCGGCGCGTTCCTCCGGCTGCGTGCGCAGGATGATCTGCCCGCCGGTGTTTTCCTCGTTGGTGAAATACTCCGAGATGCGGTCGAACGACCCGGCCGCGCGGTAGCCGGGCCAGAGGCGCACGAGTTCGACGGCGGGAGGGGCGGCGGGCGCGGCGTTTTTGTCCGCGTCCGCAAAGACGGCAAACGGGAGGCAGGCAAGAAGAATGACCGTGACGAGGCGCATGGCCGGCAACGGTAGCCGCACGCGCCGCGCGTTTCCAGCGCAGAGAGCGCGGCCCGCGGAAAGACCTATAGACATGTTGCCCCGGTCACATGTCTATAGGTCTTTCCGGATTCCCTTCTATGCTCGCTTTTCAATTGCGGGATTTGGGTTCAAAATGAATTTTTAGAGGTTTCCTTATGCCCGCATCCGCCAACACCGCCAACACCGCCAGCACCGCTGCCGCCGTCGCCGCTGCTTCCGACGCCGCCGCGCCCGTCCTCCTCGTCATCGCCGGCCCGGCGGGCTCGGGGAAAACCACGCTGTGCGACCGGCTCGTGGCGGAGGCGCCTGTGTTTTCGCGCGTCGTCACCACGACCACCCGCGAGCCGCGCGCCGGCGAGGTGGACGGCGTGCATTACCATTTTCTCACGCCGGGTCAGTTCGACGCGAAGGTCGCCGCGGGCGAGTTCCTTGAGTGGGCATGGGTGCACCAGAAAAACCGTTACGGCACGCTGGCCTCGTCGGTGCTGGAGCCGCTCGCGGCCGGACGCAGCCTCGTCATCAACATCGACGTGCAGGGCGTGGACAACTTCCGCCGCGCCGCCGCCGCCGACCCGCTGCTGGCGCGGCACATGGCGACGGTTTTCATCGAGGTGCCGCCCGGCGTGCTGCGCGCGCGCATGCTGGGCCGCGGGCAAAACACCGCCGAGGACATGGCGCGGCGCCTGCGCACGGCGGAGGCCGAGTTGCGGGAGGCGCGCAAGTTTGACCACCGCATAAAAAGCACGACCCGCGACGCGGATTTCGCCGCCCTGCTCGCCATCTGGCGCCAGACGCAAAAACGCGTGGCGGAGCGCGCGGGGCGGCGCCGATGATGCGGACGGGTTTTCCGGTGCAATCCCATGTCATTGTGGCATGTCAAACGGCGCCGGTTGAACGGACGGATTCCCGCCCCTCTGATGCCACGCAGTTCTGCCACAACGCAAACTGGCAGACTGTCGCTCCGCGCGAAACCAAGTCTGCTTATCCTAAATTCCGCAGTTGAAAAGCGAGCGCAGAGGGAAATTCGGCTCCAGTGGCTCCACCCAATGGGTGAAGTGAAAAGAGCCCAAAAACAAGGGTGTTTTTCCCGGTCAAAATATTTGTATCATTTTCATATGAAATATATTGCAATGCTGATATTCAACTGCGCCGCAGTTGAAAAACACGTGTCAACAGCGGAATTTAGGCTTATACCAGCTTGCAACCGCAATGGCGTCGCCAGCGGCGGGCGCGGCGGGCGGCGCGACAGGTCACGCCGCCCGGCGGCATCGCTGGCGCCGACCCGGTTGCAAGCTGGAATTGGAAGCTCACACTTGGCTGCCGGCCTTTTGCGGGCCTCGGCCCGAAGCAGATTCGGTTCCGAACAAAGCCGACAATCCGCCAACCTGCGTTGCATCAGTTCACCCATGCGCGGGGATGCGGGGGCTTCTCTGGAAGAATTCATTGACAGCGCGGAACGAGTTCGCGAGATTCCGCAACCCTGCACGGCGGCCATAGCTCAGTTGGTTAGAGCACAAGATTGTGGATCTTGGGGTCGCGGGTTCGAATCCCGTTGGCCGCCCCATTTTTTCGGAAGAAAAAGGAATGCCTTAATCACCGATTTGTCAATGCATTGCACGACGGCAACGAAACCGCGCAACAACTCGGGGAAACTTTTCCATGCAACGGGCCCCCTAACCCGAAAATTTCGCCGGACAGAGCTTGGGGCAGGCCGCGGTGGCTGCAACTAGTTGATGCAATAAAGGTAAACTGGAAAGACGCCGGCGAGTTTTTTGTGTTCCGCTGGTGCGCATCCGATGGCGGGCCGCCACCGCTCCCGCCCGCCGCCGCTCCCGCCCGCATCACTTTGAACCGCCCCCGCGTCCCCCATGTGTTTTTCGTTGAGCTTTGCCGGGGCCGGTTTAATTCAAACACCCTTTTCCCATGCGCATCCGCTCCTTCCAAGGGCTCCGCCCCTCACCCGCACAAGCCGCCCAAGTCGCCTGCGTCCCCTACGACGTGATCAACAGCCGGGAGGCCGCCCGGCTCGCCGAGGGCAACCCCCTCAGCCTGCTCCACGTCATCCGCCCCGAGATCGACCTGCCCGCCGGCATCGACCTGCACTCGGAGCCGGTTTACGCCAAGGCGGCGGAAAACTTCCGCGCGTTTCAGGAAAAAGGCATCCTCCAGCGCGAGCCCGGACGCTGCATCTACCTCTACAAACTCCGCATGGGCGCGCACGAGCAGACCGGCGTCGTGGCCGTATTCCACACCGACGACTACAACCGCGACATCATCAAAAAACACGAGAAAACCCGCCGCGACAAGGAGGACGACCGCACCCGCATCACGCACGAACTCAGCGCCAACCCCGAACCGGTTTTCCTCACCTACCGCGACGACGCCGGCATCGACGCGCTCGCCGCCGCCGCCGTGGAACAAGCGCCGCTCTTCGACTTCACCGCGCCCGACGGCATCCGGCACACGGTCTGGCGCGTGGCCGGCGGCGCGGACTTCGAGCGCGCCTTCGCCGGCGTGCCCGTCGCCTATGTCGCCGACGGGCACCACCGCAGCGCCAGCGCCGCGCGCGTGGGCCGCGAACGCCGCGAAGCCAACCCCGCCCACACCGGCGACGAGGACTACAACTGGTTTCTCGCCGCCATCTTCCCAGCGTCGCAATTGCAGGTGCTCCCCTACAACCGCCTCGTCCTCGACCTCAACGGCCTCCCGCCCGAGGCGTTTCTGGAGAAAGTGCGCGCCCTCTTCACGGTCACCGAAAACACCTCCGGCAAACCCGCCGCGCCCGCGCACATAGCCATGTATCTCGGCGGAAAATGGTTCGGCCTCGCATGGCAAACCGACCCGGCCGCCGATCCCGTCTCGCAGCTCGACGTGAGCGTGCTCCAGGAAAAACTGCTTGCGCCCGTGCTCGGCATCGACGACCCGCGCACGAGCCAGCGCATCGACTTCGTCGGCGGCATCCGCGGCACCGGCGAGCTGGTGAAACGCGTGGACGGCGGCGAGGCCGCGGTGGCGTTTTCGATGCATCCGGTGACGGTGGCGCAGCTCATGGCCATCGCCGACGCCGGCCGGATCATGCCGCCGAAAAGCACATGGTTCGAACCCAAGCTCCGCTCCGGCCTGTTCGTGCACACATTCTGACGCCGCCCCCGCGCCCCCCGCCGCCACCTCGAACACCCCGGCCGCGCCCGCCGCATCTGATAAACCGCGCCAATGCGTTTTTAACCTGTCCCTTAAAAATGACCTCTTAAAAATGACCTGTCCCTTAAAAATGACCCTAAAGGCCATAGATTTTTAGACGGGAGTAGCTATAATAATCCTCATTTTAATAACCATCCAAAAACAAAAACTCACTATGAATACGGACAAGAGTAGCATTGAAGTTAAATTATTCTCTGGAGGTGCGGTAATTAACTATGAATTTCGAAGAACAAATAAACGGCTGTTCGGGCGAAATCTTGAAATCAAATCCTTCCAGCTAAATGAGGCCTCCTCAATTGATTCAGCAGAAAAAATAGAGATATTTAACACACTTAAGTTTGAGGCTTCTAAAACTG
>JAITDF010000277.1 GCA_031282705.1 Opitutaceae bacterium
TGCCAAAATCTGCCGACTGCGTAACATCAGCGAGAACGAGAACGAGAACGAGAACGATTGAAGCCGGCGGGAGAGGCGGGAGCGGAGGAGGGCGGGGCCGGGGAGGGGAGGGGAGGAGGGGAGGGAAGGAGGGGGAGGGGAGGCATCGCTTTGAAATCGCACCCGGCGGCGCGGATTTGCCGCCCTCTCCGGCAAGGGCTTGACAACTTCCGCGCCCGCCCGCTACGTTTCCCGATTCACTTCCAACGTTCACTTTCCACTGGGTGGGCCTCCGGCCCGCCCTTTTTTTCAACACATCCAAACACTTTCAACCTATGAGCAGCGAAATCCTAGCCGTCCTTGAATACATGGAAAAGGAAAAGGGCATTGGCCGCGCGGACATGATCACCGCGATTGTCAACGCCATCAAAACCGCCGCCCAAAAAGGGGTGAACTCCGGCCAGGACCTCAAAATCGAAATCAATCCGAAAAACGGCCACCTGAAGGCTTGGTCCCTGCTCAAGGTGGTCGATTCGATCTCCAATCCCAAAACCGAAATCCACCTCGAAAAAGCCCAGGCGCTCGACCCGGCCGCGCAACTCGGCGGCATCCTCGAAAAAGAAGTGGACCCCTCGATGCTCGGGCGCATCGCCGCCCAGACCGCCCGGCAGGCCGTCATGCAAAAACTGCGGCAATTCGAAAAAGACCGCATCTACGACGAATTCAAGGACATGGTCGGCACCATCGTCACCGGCATCGTCCGCCGCAAGGAGCGCGGCGACATCCTCATCGACCTCGGCAAGGCCGAGGCCACCCTCCCCCACAAGGAACAGGTGCCCGGCGAGGAATACCAGGCGGGCGACCGCATCCGCTGCCTGCTGCTCTCCATCGAATCGACCCCGCGTGGCCCCGAGATCATCCTCAGCCGCGGCAGCCCGAAGTTCATCCGCCGCCTCTTCGAGCTCGAAGTCACCGAAATCGCCGACGGCACCGTGAAAATCGAATCCTTCGCCCGCGAGGCCGGCTACCGCACCAAGATCGCCGTCACCTCCACCGACCCCAAGGTTGACCCCGTCGGCGCCTGCGTCGGCGCACGCGGCGCACGCGTGAAAACCATCGTGCGCGAACTCAACAACGAAAAAATCGACATCATCAATTATTTCCCCGACCTGCGGCAAATGATCATCGAGGCGCTCAAGCCCGCCGTCCCGCGCGACATCCACATCGACGAAAAAAACCACCGCATCGCGCTCAAGGTTGCCCCCGACAACCTCGCCATCGCCATCGGACGCAAAGGCCAGAACGCGCGCCTCACCTCGCGCCTCATCGGCTGGCGCCTCGACATCGAGGAATACAAGGTCGCCGCCGCCGACCCGCGCGCCATCGCCATCGGCACCCTCACCAAAAACCTCCGCCTCGCCCCCGAAATCGCCGAACGCCTCGTCAACATCGGCATGAACTCCCCCGCCGTGCTCGAATCCGTTGACATCGAGGACCTCACCGATGCCGGCTTCTCCGAAGAGGAAGCTCAGGACATCCTGTCCCGCGTCAAAAAATAACGCCGCCCCCCCACCCGCGCGCCACCGCCGACAACACCTTCACCGACGCATGCCAATCCGAATACCAGAAGTCGCAAAAAAAATACCCCTGGACCGGGATGAATTCCTCGCCCAGACGCGGGAGCGTGGCTACCTGAAAAATGCCGTCGTCGGGCCGCGCACCACCATCAACAAACTCCTCTTCGACTACCTCAAGGAACGCAGCGGCGAATCTGGCTGGCCCCAAGTCACAAGCCCCTCCAGCACCATCCCCAATTATTTCGCCGACGACCTCGTGAAGGAGTTCTCACGGGAAGAGAACCCCGACACACCGCCGGCGACCGGCACGCCGGGCGGAACGGAACCCCCCGCGCCGGGCGGGACCGCGCCGCCGCCCGGGCCGGAAACGCCGCCCGATTTCACCGTCGTCATCCCCAAAGGCGTGCATGTGAAAACGCCGGAGGAAATCGCCGTCGAAAAGAAGGAAAAAGAAGAAGCCGCCCGCGCCGAGGCCGCCGAAAAAGCCGCCCGTGCCGAGGGTGAAAAAGCCGCCCGCGCCGCCGCCGCTTTGACGCCGCCGCCCGCCCCGCGCCCCGCCCCGCCCCCTCCGACATCGCGACCCGCTTTCACGCCGCCACCCGTGCCTCCCAACGTGAACATCCCCAAACCCCCTCCCTCCGCACCGCCGCCGGTGCCGCCACCCTCCGCCATTTCCGCGCCGAAACCGCCCCCGCCCATCGCCCCCGCGGCTCCCGCGACGCCCGCACCGCCCGCCGCGCCCGCGTCGCGCCCGACGCCGGCACCCGGCGCGCCGCCAGCCGCGCGCCCGTTCATCCCGCGTGTCCGCACCGCCGTCGAGGCGGCGGCCACCAAAACCGCCGCCAAGCCTCCGCCCCCATCCGCCAAGCCTCCGCCTGCCGCCAAACCCCCGCCTGCCGCCTCCGCGCCCAGGACGCCGCCCGCGCCCAAGTCCCCGCCTGCCGCCGCGCCGCGTCGCGCCCCCGCGCCCCCGCCGGCATCACGCCCGCCGGCGCCGCCGCCCGTGCCGCACAGCCGCCCCTCCGCGCCGCCGCCGCCACCGGTCGGAATGCCGAAACCGCCGCCCGCGATCATCTCCGCGCCCGGCGCGACGCCCGCGCTCCCCGCCGCCGCGCCCCAAACCGCCCCGGCCGCGCCCGCCGCCCCAGGCGAAGTGAGGATGATCAGCATGAAACCCCCCGTCATCGTCCGCGACTTCGCCGCCGCGCTCGGGCTGAAAAATTTCAAGCTCATCTCCGAACTCATGACGGTGGGCGTCTTCGCCTCGATCAACACCACCATCGAGGAAAACGTTGCCGTCAAAGTCGCGGAAAAATTCGGCTTCCTGCTCGACATCAAACACCGCGGCGACGCCGCCGCGCAGCAGGCCAAGCTCGCCGAAAAAGCGAAAAAGAAAAAAGACCCCAACGTGGACGACCCCAAGGACCTCGTCCTCCGCCCCCCCGTCGTCTGCATCCTCGGCCACGTTGACCACGGCAAAACCTCGCTCCTCGACGCCATCCGCAAAGCCAACGTCGCCGCCGGCGAGCACGGCGGCATCACCCAGCACATCGGCGCCTATCAAATCACCCGCGGCAAACACAAGATCACCTTCCTCGACACCCCCGGCCACGCCGCCTTCAACAAAATGCGCGAACGCGGCGCCTCCGTCACCGACATCGCCGTGCTCGTCGTCGCCGCCGACGACGGCTTCATGCCGCAGACCGACGAAGCCCTCCGCCACGTGCAAAACGCCAAGGTCGCGCTCATCGTCGCCATCAACAAAATCGACACCAAAGGCGCCAACATCGACCAGATCAAAGGCCAGATGCAGCAACGCAACATCGCCTCCGAGGACTGGGGCGGCGAGACCATCACCATGCCCGTCTCCGCGCTCAAAGGCGACGGCATCGACAAACTGCTCGAAATGATCGAAATCCAGGCCGAGATGCTCGAACTCAAGGCCAACCCCAACGCCCCCGCCAGCGGCGTCATCATCGAATCCCAAATCGACACCGGCCGCGGCCCGCTCGCCACCGTCATCGTCCAGCGCGGCACCCTCCGCGTCGGCGACGCCATCGTGTGCGGCCAGCACTGGGCCAAGGTCCGCGCCATGTTTGACGACCAGGGCGGCAACGTGAAAGAAGCCCCGCCCTCCACGCCCGTCCGCGTCATCGGCTGGTCCGGCGCGCCCGACAGCGGCGCGGAATTCAAGCCCGCCAAAAACGCCCGCGCCGCCGAGAACACCGCCGAGGAGGAGGAGCACCGCCTGCGCCAAGTCGCCGCCACCCAGGCCGCCGCGCCCAAGGAGTCCTCCCTCGAAAGCCTCTTCGCCAACATCGCCGCCACCCAGCAAAAAGTGCTCAAGGTCATCATCAAGACCGACGTCTTTGGCTCCGCCGAAGCCGTGCGCCACGAACTGGAAAACATCAAAAGCGCGAAAGTCTCGCTCGAAATCGTCTCCACCGACGTCGGCCTCATCGGCAAAAACGACGTCCTCATGGCCGGCACCGGCGGCGCCGTCATCCTCGGCTTCAACACCAAGCTCGAAACCGGCGTCACCCCGCTCGCCAAGCACCACGGCGTCCGCATCGAAACCTTCAACATCATCTACGAACTCGGCGACCGGGTGCGCGAAATGATGGCCGACCTGCTCGACCCCGAGTTGAAGGAAGTGAAGCTCGGCGCCGCCGAGGTGCGCGCCACCTTCCCGCTGGCGAAAGGCTTTGTCGCCGGCTGCCTCGTCACCGAAGGCAAAATCACCCGCAACGCCCTCTCCCGCCTGCGCCGGGGCAAGACCGTCGTCACCGAAGGCAAGGTCAACACCCTCAAACGCTTCAAGGACGACGCCAACGAAGTCCGCGCCGGCCTCGAATGCGGCATCAAGCTCGACGACTTCAACGGCTACGAAATCGGCGACATCATCGAGTGCTACGAAATCCAGAAAGTCAGGGCCTCGCTCTGAAAAAGCCAGCCCCAGCCGGCGGTTTAAGTTTGGGTGGAAGTCCAAGGTCAAGGTACGCCCGCGCCGGCGGTGCTTGTACTTGGACTTCCACACCCGCCCCCCCCTTAAAATCAAAATTTA
>JAITDF010000346.1 GCA_031282705.1 Opitutaceae bacterium
GTACCGCAGGTTTCCAAACCTGCTTAAAACTCACGCCTGGCCGCGAACCCGCAATCAGGCATGAGCTTCGGAGCAGACTTGGAAGTCCGCGGTACGTCAGAGCCGCGTAACATCAGTAACATCAGTTAGTCTTGGCCGTTTTTCAACGCGTGGCGCGGGATTTTTTTCACCGAGACGAAACGGGCGCCAAAAAGCTCTTCGAGCAACCGGAGGGTTTCCGGCGGGATGCGGGCATTGAGGGTTTCGAGCGGGGGGAGTCTGGCATTGTCGGTTTCGTCCGCGTCGTCGCCGGCGCCCGGCGGCGCGGCGGGCGCGGCGGCGGGTGGCGCGGTGCCGGCGGCGGCATTTTCGGCCAGAAAGGCGGACTCAGCCGCGTCGTCGGGCCAGGCCGGGATGTCGGCATCGGCATCGGCAGCGGCGGTGGCATCGGCGGCGGCACCGGCATCGGCGGCGGCGGTGAAAGCCGCGGGCGCGGCACGGCTGTCGGCGTATTCGCGGGGGTCCTCGGTGTCGGCGTCGGTGCCAGCGGCGGCGGCGTGGCCGGCGGCGGCGGTGCCGGCGGCCGGGCCGGCGGCGCGGCGTTCGGGGAGGTGGACGAGTCCGAAACGTTCGGCGTCCCGGCGCATGCGTTCCGCGTTTTCCGCCAGCGTGGCGGCGAGGCGGGCGTCGAGCGTGTTAATCAGGGCTTTTTTTTTTCGCTGTTTTCCGGCGCGGGCGCCGGCTCGGGGGCTTCGGCGGCAAGCGCGGCGAGTTCCTTGATGAGCGAGTCGATGGCGCGCGCGCGGCTGGCCTCGACGGCCTTGAGGAGCGTGACTTCAAAGTTGATTTTCTCGGCGAGGCCGAGCTTCACCGCGCCCTCGCCTTCGCGGAGGCCGTCGAGGAGGCGGGTGAGTTGTTCGGTGGTCATCCGCACGCCGCCGAGGCGGTCGGTGTGCCCGCCGCGCGCGATGGCTTCGACAAGGGCTTCGCGCACGAGGGCCTGCAAGTCGGCGAGGAGGCGCACGAGATCGCGGCCCGACTGGTCGCACTCGTCCACGATGGCGATGATTTTCGGGTGGTCGCCGGCGGCGAGGGCGGCGGCGAGGGCGGCGATTTTTTCTCCGGAGACGAGGCCATAGACATCGAGCACGTCGGGCTCGCCGATGTCGTTGCCGCAAAAGGAAATCATCTGGTCGAAGATGGATTGCGCGTCGCGCATGCCGCCGTCGGCCATGCGGGCGATGCAGGCGAGGGCTTCGGCGGTGACGTTTATTTTCTCCTCGGCGGCGATTTTTTTGAGGCGCTCGATGATGAGGGGCGCGGGGATGGGCTTGAGGTCGAAGCGCTGGCAGCGGGAGACGATGGTGGGAAGGACTTTTTGCGGGTCGGTGGTGGCGAAGACAAACTTCACGTGATCGGGCGGCTCCTCCAGGGTTTTGAGGAGGGCGTTGAAGGCCGCGGTGGAAAGCATGTGCACCTCGTCGATGATATAGACTTTGAATTTTCCCTGGGCGGGCACGTATTGGACGGTCTCGCGGAGGTTGCGGACCTGCTCCACGCCGTTGTTGGAGGCGCCGTCGATTTCCATGACGTCGAGGTGCACGCCCCCGGCGATGGCGAGGCAGGCGGGGTCTTGCGGGTCGAAGTCGGCTTTCGGGCCGCCGGTGCAGTTGAGGGCCTTTGCGAAGATGCGCGCGGTGGTGGTCTTGCCGGTGCCGCGCGGTCCGACGAGCAGGTAGGCGTGCGCGATGCGGTTGCGGGCGATGGCGTTTTTCAGGGTGCGGACGACATGGTCCTGCCCGACCACGTCGTCAAACGTCTGCGGGCGCCACTTGCGGGCAATGACTTGGTAAGCGGTGGACATCAGGAGAAAGGAAGCCGGGAAATAGGAAGCCGGGAAATGCGGATGCGAAAAGGCAGACTGTCGCGGGCGCGGCGGAAACCGCAACCAAAAGGTGGAGAAAAAATGCCGCCGCCGGGCGCGAAGGGCGGCGGCGGCGCCCCCGCATGGCCGTTTCGCGTCCGTGCGTGAAACAGGATTCGCGGCCGGCGGTCATTTCCGCGCCACCAGCAATTCGCAACGCGTCGCGCGTTTCGCCGCCGGGTCAAATTCCACCAGTGCCGCCGAGAGCCGCACGTCGCCTTCGGCCACGCCGAAACGCCGCGGCATCCCGTCGAGAAAACGCCCGATGACCGGCGCCACCTCGCGGCCAAGCACCGAGGCATAGGGGCCGGTCATGCCGGCGTCGCACATGAACGCCGTGCCGCCGGGCAGCACGCAGGCGTCCGCCGTCGGCACATGCGTGTGCGTGCCGATGACCGCGAGCGCTCGGCCGTCGAGATGCCGGCCCAGCGCCTGTTTCTCCGACGTGGCCTCCGCGTGGATTTCCACAAAAAAACCGTCCGCCCGGCCTCGCAATTTTTCCAGCAGGGCGTCCGCGCCGAGAAACGGGCACCCGGCCTTCATGCCCATGAACTGCCGCCCGAGCAGCGTGCACACCGCGAGGCGGAATCCCCCGGCTTCCAGGACGAGGTGGTCCCGGCCCGGGCACGCCGCGGGCAGGTTGGCCGGGCGGCACACCCGCTCCAGCCCGGCGATTTCCGACTCCCATCCCTTCTGGTCCCACACGTGGTCGCCGAGCGTGACGGCGTCCACCCCCGCGTCGAGCAGCGTCCGCGCGATCGCGCCCGTGACGCCCGCGCCGCCGGCGGAGTTTTCCGCGTTGGCGATGACAAAATCCAGTCCCAGCTCCGCGCGCAGCCCGGCGAGTTTTTCGATCACGATTTCGCGTCCGGGCCTCCCGACAATGTCTCCGATGAACAACAGCTTCAACATGCCCCGAAACAGCCGTGCCCCGCGCCGGGGCGCAATCGGAAAAATCGCCGGCGTTTGCCCGCCCGCTCCCGCTTGCCTGGCTTTTCCGCTTAGGCTTCCGCTTGCTCGTTCTCGTTTTCGCTCCCTCTGATTTTGGGGAAATGGGAGGTATGGGAGGTATGGGAGATATGGGAGATATGGGAGGCATGGGAGGCATGGCGTTCTCCAAGGTGCCATACTTCCCATATCTCCCATACCTCCCATATCTCCCATACCTCCCATTTCCCCATTTTCGCGAAACCACCGTGGCACGAATCTCCCGGAGACCGGTCCCGCCAAAGCCCCCGGACGCTTCCGCATAACGGTTCCATTTGGAGCTTCCCGGCGGTTTTCACCAATTTCCGATTTCTTGCGGGGGGTGTCCGCGTGATTGCCTTTCCCGGCGCGCGGTGGTCGAGTGGCGGGATGTCCGCGTCGCTTCATGCCGCCGTCGTCCGTCCGAAATGGCTCACCGCGCTCAGCTATGGCGCGATGATGAGCCTCGCCATCGGGCTGAATCTGCTGCCGGTGTTTCTCACGACGCTGAGCGCGCGGTTCGGCGGCGAGGCGGGGTTGTCCAACGAGCAGCTCGGGCGGCTGGGCGCGTCGGCGTTCGCGGGGCTGGTGGCCGGGATTTTAATCACGGGGCCGCTGGCGGACCGGTGGGGGGCGAAGCTGTTTGCCGTGGGCGGAAACGCGGTCATGGCGGCGAGTCTGGCCGGGCTGGCGTGGTGCCCGACGTATGGCGGGATGTGCGCGCTGCTGTTCTGGCTCGGGCTGGGCGCGGGGGTGCTCGACATGGTGCTCAGCCCGGTGGTGGCGGCGTTGAATCCGGGGCGGCGCACGCAGGCGCTCAACTGGCTGCATTCGTTTTATTGCGTGGGCGCGGTGGTGACGATCGGCCTGGGCACGCTGGTGCTCGCCGCCGCCGGCATGTCCGGCGCCGGCGGCGGGCTCGGCGGTGATGGCGGGCTCGGCGCCAGCGGCGGGCCCGGCGGTGATGGCATGTTTGGCGGGGGCGGCATGTTTGACGGGGCCGATGGCGGCATGGTGGCGTTTGTCGTCGTCAGGCTGGGGCCGCTGACGCTGGAGCTGGGGCCGCCGGGCGCGGACGGCGCGTGGCGCGCGGCGTGCCTGCTGCTGGTCGCGCTGCCGGCGGGGCTGGCGGCGGCGATGGCGGCGTTCAAGTTCCCCGCGTTGTCGGCGGCGGGGAAACGCACGCGGATGCGCGCGCTGGTGCGCGAGGCGTGGTTCGTGGCGGCGATGGCGGCGATTTTTCTCGGCGGGGCGACGGAGGCGGGGCTGGCGCAGTGGCTGCCGGCCTACGCGGAGCGGTCGCTGGGTTATCCGGTGTGGATGGGGGGCATGGCGTTGCTGGTGTTTTCGGTGGCGATGGCGCTGGGGCGCATGGCGGCGGGGGCGGCGGGCGGGCGGTGGAGCCCGTTTGCGATGATGGCGTGGGGGTGCGGCGCGACGGTGGCGCTGTTCGTGGCGGGGTCGTTTTTCCCGGCGCGCGCGGTGGCGCTGGGCGCATGCGTGCTGGCGGGATTCACGGGGAGCTGCCTGTGGCCGACGCTGCTGGCGGTGACGGCGGATCGTTATCCGGGCGGCGGCGCGAGCATGTTTGGCGCGCTGGCGGCGCTGGGCAACGCGGGCGGGATTTTCATGCCGTGGCTGGTGGGCTGGGTGGCGGATTCGCTCGACCTGCACTGGGGGCTGGTGGTGGCGGCGGTCGCGCCGGCGGCGATGCTGCCGCTGGTGCTGGGGATGCGGCCGGGGCCGGGGCGGGGGCGGGATTTGGAAACCAGAAACTGACCGCAGCGCAGACTGCCACGTAGCGCAGGCTGGCAGACTGTCGCTTCGCCCGAAACCAAACCTGCTTCGCGGGCCAGAGGCCCGCGAACAAGCCCGGACCCGGAAA
>JAITDF010000519.1 GCA_031282705.1 Opitutaceae bacterium
GGGGCGGAATCTCACAGCGCGCGGAAGACCGCGACGGCGTTCTGGCCGCCGAAGCCGAGGTTGTTGCTCAGGACGGTCTTCACCGCCGCTTCGCGCGCTTCGTTGGGCACGTAGTCGAGGTCGCACTCGGGGTCGGGGTCGGTGAGGTTGATGGTCGGGGCGAGGCGGCCGGTCTGGATGGTCTTCGCGCTGATGACGGCTTCGATGCCGCCGGCGGCGCCGAGGAGGTGGCCGGTCATGGACTTGGTCGAGCTGACGGCGAGTTTGCGGGCGTGGTCGCCGAAGACTTTTTTGATGGCGAGGGTCTCGAATTTGTCGTTGTAGGGCGTGGAGGTGCCGTGCGCGTTGATGTAGTCGATGTCGGTGGCGGCGGCGCCGGCGGCGGCGAGGGCGCGGGTCATCGCGATGGCGAGGCCGCGGCCTTCGGGGTCGGGCATGGTGATGTGGTGCGCGTCGCAGGAGGCGGCGTAGCCGGCGAGTTCGCAGTAGATGCGGGCGCCGCGGGCGCGGGCGTGGGCGAGGGATTCGAGGGCGAGGACGCCGGCGCCTTCGCCCATGATGAAGCCGTCGCGCCCTTTGTCGAAGGGGCGGGAGGCCTGGCGCGGGGCGTCGTTGCGGGTGCTCATGGCTTTCATGGAGCAGAAGCTGGCGTAGCCGAAGGGGGTGATGGCGGCTTCCGTGCCGCCGGCGATCATGATGTCGGCGTCGCCGCGGCGGATCATGTGCATGGATTCGCCGATGCAGTGGGTGCCGGTGGCGCAGGCGGAGACGAGGCCGAAATTCGGGCCGCGCGCGCCGATTTCGATGGCGAAGAGGCCGCCGCAGATGTTGCCGATGAGCGAGGGGATGGTGAAGGGGGAGACTTTGCGCGGGCCGCCTTCGTGGAGGCGTTTGAGCTGCGTCTCGTAGGTGAGCATGCCGCCGATGCCGGAGCCGATGAGGACGCCGACGCGGCCGGCGTCTTCCCGCGCCATGTCGAGGCCGGCGTCGTTGAAGGCCTGCTTGGCGGCGGCGATGCCGAAGTGGGTGTAGCGGTCGTTGCGGCGGGCTTCCTTGGGGTCCCAGTGGTTTTCGATGTTCCAGTCGCGCACTTCGGCGCCGATCTGGCAGGCGAAGCCGGCGGGGTCGAAGCGGGTGAGGCGGTCGATGCCGCTTTGGCCGGCGAGGAGGTTGCTCCAAAAGGTGTCCACGTCGTGGCCGATGGAGGCGATGGCGCCGAGGCCGGTGACGACCACGCGCTGGCTGGGAGGGAGGTTGGTTGACATGGGAGGATGCGGATGGAGGGGCGGATAGGTTGCGGGAGGTGGCGGGCTGGCGGGAGGTTGGCGGGTTTTATCGGAGCAGGCAAAGTCCGAAAAAATTTCCGTGAGGGCCGCCGGGGCCGGGGCCGGGGTGGAACCGGGGCGGCGACGACAGTGGTGGCGGTGGCGGCAGCGGCTGTGGCTGTGGCGGCGTCCGGTCGAAAAGCCAAGAGCGGGAGGCCGGAATTCAAAAAAAAGACGGCCCGCCTTGAGTCTCGTGGAGGCTCCGGGCGGGACGCCGGTGGGGATGCCCTTGGGTTTGGCGGCGGCTCAGGCCGCGCCGGCCTTGTCTTTGATGTAGTCGATGACCTGGCCGACGGTCGTGAGTTTTTCGGCGTCGGACTCGGGGATTTCGCCCTTTATCTCGTCCTTGAACTCTTCTTCGAAGGCCATGATGAGCTCGACGGTGTCGAGGGAATCGGCGCCGAGGTCGTCCAGGAAAGACGCCTGCGGAGTGATTTGCTCTTCGTTGACGTTAAGCTGGTTGACGATGATTTCCTTAACGCGTTGTTCGATGGTTTTTTGTTCAGCCATGTGGGTTGGAATTGCTGGAAAGTGAAAAGAGGGTCACATTGCCATGCCGCCGTCAACGGCAAAAACTTGGCCGGTGATGTAGCCGGCCTCCTCGCTGCAAAGGAAGGCGGTGGCGTGGGCGATGTCGGCGGGGTCGCCCATGCGCTGCATGGGGATTTGCGCGAGGGCGGCTTTCCGCACCTCCTCGCCGAGCACGGCGGTCATGTCGGTCTTGATGAAGCCGGGGGCGACGACGTTGGCGGTGACGGCGCGCCGGGCGAATTCGCGCGCGACGGCCTTCGTGAAGGCGATCATGCCGCCTTTCGCGGCGGCGTAGTTGGCCTGGCCGGCGTTGCCGACGATGCCGGTGACGGAGGCGATGTTGACGATGCGCCCGTAGCGGGCCCGGCACATGGGCCAGCCGACGGCCTTCGTCCAGTAGAAGGCGCTGTTGAGGTTGGTCCGGATGACGGCGTCCCAGTCGGCGTCGGACATGCGCGCGAGCAGGCCGTCGCGGGTGATGCCGGCGTTGTTGACGAGGATGTCGATCCTGCCGTGCCGGGCGAGGAGCGCCCCGGCGGCCTGGGTGACGGCGGCGGAGTCGGCCACATCGACGGCGAGCGCCTCAGCCTTGCCGCCGGCGGCGGTGATGGCGGCGGCGGCGGAACCGCACGAACCGGCGGATTTGGAGACGCAGATGACGGTGACGCCCGCGGCGGCGAGAGTCTCGGCGATGGCCCTGCCGATGCCGCGTCCGGCGCCGGTGACGAGTGCGATGCGATGGTTGAAGGTCATTGAAAAAGCCGAAGGCTGGAGGCCGGAGACTGAAAACGGAAGACGGAAAATGCGGCCCGCCGGAAAGACCTGCGGACCTGTCGATCCGGGGCGGCAGGCGCATGGGTCTTTCCGACGGCAATCACGGCGGGTCATTTGCCCCCGCCCCGCCGCCCCGCCCCGCCCGCCGTCCGGGTCACGGGCCGACGCGAAACACATAAAATCCGGCCTGAAGCCGCTGCCCCAAATGCAACTCGTGAACCAGCATCTCCCGCACGATCCTGTCCACCCTGTCGGAACCCGAACCCTGCACAATCAGCGGCGCCCCGGTGAAGCCGGCGCTGTCCAGCGAGGCGACCAGCTCCATGGGACGCCAGTTTTCGGAACGCAGCGCGCCGAAATCCGCCCCGGCGGACGCCCCCCCGGCATCGAACGGCGCCGCAAGCACCTTCTCCCCGCTGGCGGCCCTGAGCACCTCGACAAACGCCAGCCGCCCGGCCAGCGGCGGCAGCTCGCGCTCAAAACGCCCCAGCGCCGCAAAAGGATTGGCGGTGCGCCCGATTTCCAGCACGGCCACCGGCGCGGACGGAGGCGCCATCGGGTCGGGGAAGGCAACCGCGAACACCGAATCCGAATAAACCAGACGCGGCGGAAACGGACGGAACACCTCCCCGGGCTCGCGCCGCACGGCCATGCCGATGGCGGCATGGCTGGCGTTGCGCGCCGTGGGCAGAAACAGCGGCGTCGGGTCAAACAGCACCGCCTGCTCCTCCAGCGCCGTGCCGCGCGCCCGCTCGCCGTCGATGCGCGACAGGCCGAGCGGCCCTGCCGCCCCGGAAGCCCCGCCCGCGAGCCCCGCCCCGCCGCCCGCCGCCCGCGCCGGCCCTCCGAGCCTGGCCACGCGCGAAAGCGCGAGCACGGCCGCGCCGAGAACAATCACCGCGAGCAGCGTGAACGCCCCGAGCTTCCAGTTTTCCGTCGAAAAAAGTTTCCCCAAAGACCCCATGACCGCCCCATCCCCTACCCCGCCCCCGGCAAAATTTCAAGGCCCGAGGCCGGTCCGGGCGGAAAGCCCTATAGACATGGTGCCCCGGGTCAACATGTCTATAGGGCTTTCCGCGTTTCTCGTTCTTCGTTCATCGTTCTCGTTCACTTTCCTCTTTCCTCTTTCTGTCCAATCTTCCCGCCCCGCTCGAAACTCCCTGCTCATGACTGACGAAGGATTAAGAGGAAAGAGAAACGAGGAAAGAGAACGAGTAAGAGAACGAGAACGAGGACAGGCGGCGGAGGTGCGGACATCACGTTGGGCCGCATCCCTTTTCACGCGTCCATTGACTTCCGCGGGCAACCGCGCCGACAATCCCGGCGCCATGCCCAAGCGCGCCGTTCTTCTCGTCAACCTCGGCTCCCCCGACTCCGCCAGCGTGCCCGATGTGCGCCGCTATCTGGGGGAGTTTCTGGGCGATCCGCGCGTCATCGACCAGCCGGGCAACCGCCTGCTGCGTTCGTTTCTGGTCAACCGGATCATCATCCGCAAGCGCGCCGAAAACTCGGCCCGCGCCTACGCCGCCATCTGGACCCCGGAAGGCCCGCCGCTCCTCGCCACCTCGCGCTCCGTGCGCGACAAGCTCGCCGCGCGCCTGGCCGCCGGCGGCGCGGAAGACGCGGAAGGCGCGGAAGACGCGGAGGGGGCGGCGGACGCGGCGGGCGAAAAACATTCCACTGGAGGGACGGCCGCCGTGTCGTCCGTTTCGGAGAGGGCGGGGGAAGGGGATAAAGATAAAGATAAAGAGAACGAGAACGAGGAAGAGAAAGAAACTGCGCGGGGCGGCGAAACCGCCGTGCATCTGGCGATGCGCTACGGGCGTCCGTCCATCGCGTCGGCGGTCGCGCAACTCGCCGCCGACGGCGTGGAGCGCGCGCTGCTTTTTCCGCAATACCCGCACTACGCCATGTCGTCGTGGGAGACGGTGGTGGCCGAGGTGGACAGGCAGGCCGCGCGCCTTGCCCCGAAGCTGCGCGTGGACTGCGTGCAGCCCTTCTACAACGACGCCGATTACATCGACGCGCTGGTGGCCTCCGCGCGCCCCGCGCTCGCGCAGCCGCACGACCACCTGCTCTTCAGCTACCACGGCATCCCCGAGCGCCACCTGCGCAAGGCCGACACCTCGCGCGCGCACTGCACCCTCGTGCGCGGCTGCTGCGAGGCCGACTCGCCCGTGCACGCCACCTGCTACAAGGCGCAATGCCTCCGCACCACGCAGGCCTTTGCCCGCCGCGCCGCGCTCGCGCCCGGACGCTGCTCGGTGTCCTTCCAGTCGCGCCTCGCGGGCGAGCCCTGGCTCTCGCCCTTCACCGACGAAACCCTCGCGCGCCTGCCCGCCGCCGGCGTGAAACGCCTGCTGGTGCTGTCGCCGTCGTTCGTGACCGACTGCCTGGAGACACTGGAGGAAATCGCCATCGCCGGGCGGAAAACCTTCCTGGCGGCGGGCGGTGAATATTATCATCAAATCCCCTGCCTCAACGACCAGCCGGTGTATATAAACTTCCTCGAAGCCCGCGTGCGCCGCTGGCTCGCCGGCGAAACCCCCGCCGCCACGCAAGCCCGCGAACGCGCCGCGCTGCCGGCGGAAGTGCGGGGGCGCCTGCCTTGAATGCGCTTGCCAGCCCGCCCGGCCCTTTGCATGAAGGCTGTCATGAATTCGGCCGCTCTTATCAATTCAGGCATGATTCCGCCCCGCGCAGACTGGTTTCGGCTGAAAAGCCATCTCCTGTCGCTTTTTTTGCTGGCAACCGGCGCCCAGGCCCAGCCGGCGCCGGCCAATGACAATAACGGCAAGGCCGGGCCGCGGGCGACCGGAGCGCCCGCGGTGGCATTGAAAACCGCCGGCGTGGTCAGCTACGGCGACTTCGGCGCGAAGGGCGACGGCAAAACCGATGATATCAATGCCATCGCCGAAGCCCACGCATACGCCAACCGGCACGGCCTGCCCGTGAAAGCCGGCGATGGCGCGACCTATTACATCGGCGGCGCGAACAGGACGGCCGTCATCCAGACCGACACCGACTTCGGCTCCGCCAGGTTTGTTATTGACGACACGCAAGTCCAGAACCGCTCCGCCAATATCTTCCAGGTCACCTCAACCCTCAAGCCCTTCACGCCCCGGGGAATCGCATCCCTGAAACGCAACCAGCGGAACATCGGCGTCACCCTCCCCGGCGACTGTTTGATAATTGTCAGCAACTCCAATATAAAACGTTATATCCGCTATGGCCTCAACCGGAACAACGGCTCCAACCAGACGGATGTTTTTATCGCCGGCAAGGACGGCAATGTTGATATAAACACGCCGATCATCTGGGATTTTGACCAAATCACCGACATCACGGCCCGCCCGATGGACCAGACGGTGCTGACCATCACCGGCGGACATTTCACCACCATCGCCAACGCCGGGAAATCCCAATACACTTACTACGCCCGGAACATTGCCATCAGGCGTTCCAATGTCGTCGTGGACAGGCTCAGGCACCATATTACAGGTGAAGGCGACCAGGGCGCGCCCTACCACGGGTTCCTCGACATCGGCTCATGCGCGAATGTCACCGTGAGAAACACCGTCCTCACGGGCCACAAAACCTACCGCACCATCGGCGCGGCCGGCAAGCCCGTGTCCATGGGCTCCTACGACATCTCCGCGGCCCGCGCCTTGCATGTGTCTTTTATAAACTGCTCCCAAACCAACGATATCAACGACAGGAAATACTGGGGCATTTTCGGCTCGAATTACTGCAAGAACCTTCTTTACGACGGCTGCTCCTTCTCCCGTTTCGACGCGCACCAAGGCGTGGCCAATGCGACCATCCGCAACTCGACACTGGGGCACATGGGCATCAATGCCATCGGCTGCGGAACCCTCACCGTGGAGAACAGCACGGTTCGCGGCAGGTGTTTCATCAATCTGCGCGCCGACTATGGCAGCACATGGGAGGGGCGTTTTGTGATTCGCAACTGTGTCTTTGCGCCGTCCGTCGGCGCCAGGGCCGCCGCCTGCATCATCGGCGGGTCGTATTCCGGCCGGCATGATTTTGGATACACCTGTCACATGCCGGAACGCATTATTATCGACGGCCTGCGCATTGACGACGGCAACCATCCCGATGACTACGCCGGGCCGGCCATTTTTGAAGACTTCAACAAGGAAAACACCAGCGACGCATTTGTCGAAAAATATCCCTGCGTCCTCACCAAGGAGGTCGTTTTGAAGAACGTCACCGCCGCCAGCGGCAAAAAACTGCGGATTAGTGACAACACCAACATGTTCAAAAACGTAAGGGTCACGGAGGTCGGGGGCGCCGGGAATCAATTTCAACCCGCCCCTTAAAATCCCTCATCCCTTAAAAATCCCTTTTCATATGACTGATGTCGCGCCGCTCTGTCGTAGCGCAGACAGGCGGCGGCGGTTTGCCCCGCAGGTGCATGATATGGGTAGCACGGGGCGTTAGCCCCGTGACACGCCCCCGCAATACCCGCGTCCCGCAGGGACGCAACCGGACGGTTGCGTCCCTACAGGACGCGGGTTTGTGTGCCGCCAAAACACGGCATTGAAACGCCGTGCTACCAATATTGCGTCCCTACAGGACATGCGCTACGGCAGAGCTGCTTAACATCAGTTAATTAACCGATGTTACGCGGAAGCGGAGACAGCGCTTGACTTTTTCAGCCCCGGAGGGGCGGCAGCCTTTAGCCGTGGGTGAGACGGGCGCAGCGAGGAACCCACGGCTAAACGCTGGCGCCCCTTCGGGGCGAAATCCGACGGCGGCGGTGCCCGCCGCTTTCGGGGCGGCGGGTTT
>JAITDF010000421.1 GCA_031282705.1 Opitutaceae bacterium
AAGACAGCGCGGGGGTCGGCGTCGTCGGCGGCGGTGGCGGTGGCGGTGGCGGTGGTGGTGGTGGGGTCCATCGTCCATCGTCCATCGTCCATCGCCATAGTGGCGGTGGCGTTGCCGGCGGCGGCGGCGGCGACAGCGGCACTGGCGGCGGCGGCGATTGTGATGGAGTGCGGGAATTTATTCCCGCGTTTGACGGCGGTTCCGAGGGCGAAGCCCGGCAGCCCGCCGTTTATTCCGCCGCCCCGGCCGCCGCCGCGGGCGGGCAAATGAATTTGCCCGTCAAAAGCGGCGATAAATCGCCGCACTCCATAAAGGTCGGCGGCGGCGGTGGCGGCGACGCCAGCGCCACTACCGCCGCCGCCGCCGCCGCCGCTGACGCCGCTGACGCCGGCGGCATCGCCGCGTGGCTCGATGTCTGGCGGCGGCGGCGCGAGCCTTCGTGTCCGTTCGACGGGCATTTTTTCGCGTTCGAGCCCGCGGTGATCCGCGTCGATTCGATGGCGGCGCGGCGGATCGAGGCCGCGGTGAAGGACCCGGCGGGGCTGTGGTTTGGCGAGGTGTTGCAGGCGGAGCGGGTCGCATGGGAGCCGTTCACGCGGAAGCCGCGCATCGCGCTGGGCTCGCTCACGCACCGCGTCATCGCGGCGGCGTTGCGCGGGGAGGGGGCGCCGGACGGCTTCGCGCGGCGGCCGGACGAGCACGGCGCGCGGCGGCGCGCGCGGGAGATGCTGGCGGAACTGCGCGCGCTCTGGCCGGCAAACGACTACTGGGACTCGTTTCACGCCGAGCTGGCGCGCAACTGCGACAGCCTGCTCGGCAAGGTGTCCCGGCTCGACGCCGGCCCGTTCGTCGCGACGGAGGCACGGGTGCCCGAGGGCACGCGCATCGCGCTCGACGCGGACGGCTTTTCGCTGGCGGTGCGCGGGCGCATGGACCTGGTGCTGCTCGACCGGCCGGAGTGGCGCGGGGCGCGCGTCGATATCGTCGATTTCAAGACGGGCGGGGACGAGAGGCTGGCCGCGGCCAAGATGGCCGCCGCCGGCGCCTCGCTCCAGCTCGGCGTGTATCTTGCCGCGGCGCGCGCGCTCGGCGCGGCGGACGGGCGGGTGTGGATGCTCAAGCCCGGCGTGGACGAGCCGGCGGCGGTCGCGATGGACGAGCTGCCGGAGGCGCTTTCCGCGCTGGCGCGGCTGGCGCGGCATCTGCGCACGGGCGTGGTCGGCGCGCTGACGCCGGACCGCAATGAGTATTCGGATGGCGGATACATCTGGCCCGCCGCCTGCGCGCCGGTGCCGTTCGCGACCCTGAAGGCGAAATTCGCCGCGACGTTCGGCGGCGGCGGCGAAGATGGCGCCGGCGATGGCGCCGGCGGCGGCGCTGTTGACGGCGGCGCCGGCGGCGGAGGCGCGGCGTTGGAAAGCGAGGCCGGCGATGGGTGAGGAGAAGCCGGCGATGGGTGGGGGCGCGGGCGTCTTGATCGATGCGCGGGCGCGGGCGCGGTTTCGCGACGAGTGGCAAAACAACTTCGCCGTGAGCGCCAACGCCGGCTCGGGCAAGACCACCGCAATCTCCGAGCGGCTGGCGGCGATGGCGCTCTCGCCGGACGCGGCCCGGCTGCTGGCCCGGACCGCCGTCGTCACCTACACCAAAAAGGCCGCCGGGCAGATCGGCCGGCGCGCGCGCGCGATGCTGCTCAAAAAACTCGGCGAGGCCGGCGCGGCGGACTTCGCGCCGCTCGACCATCTGGAGCGCGCGTTTTTCGGGACGATCCACAGTTTCTGCCTGCTGCTCGCGCGGCGGCACGGGCAGGCGGCCGGCATCAACCTGAACCCGTCCGTCGTGGGCGAGGACGACGAGGTCTGCTGGGAGTCGTTTCTCGACCAGGACGCGATGCGTTTCGACGCGATGCCGCCGGCGTGCGTGCGCGCGTTTTTGCGGCATGTGCGCATGGAGGATATTTTCGATCTCGCGCGGCGGCTGGCGCCCGGCGAGGCGCGGCTGTTTCTTGCGCGCGCGCCGCGGACGCCGCCGCCGGGGCCGGACGCCGCCGCGCTCGACGCCATCCTCGCGGCGCGCAGCCGGGGGAAGCTCACGCCGAAAATCGAGGCCAACCAGAGGGCCGCGGCGGAGTGGCTGCGGCGGTTTCGCGAGAGGGGCGGCGCGGGCGGGATAGAAAATCCCAAATCCCAAATCCCAAATCCCCAAAAAATCCCAAATCCCGAAAACCCAAATTTCAAAAGGAACGGCGCCGGCGGGGAAATGAACGCCCCCGGCGGAAGCGGCGATGCATCGCCGCGCCCCCAAAATGCCGGCGGCGGCCCGGAAGCCGGTGTTTGCAGTGAAATTTCAGATGCAGACGGCGCCGGCGGGGTGGATTTCCTGCCCATCATCGAGCCGGACGGCGACGCGGGCGGGATGCGGGAGCTGTTCCGGAAATTTTTCGCGCCGTTGAAAACGTGGCTTGCGGACGCCGGCGCGGCGCTGGCGGCGGAGCTGGCGGAGCGTTACCGCGAGTGGCGTTTCGACCAGGGCATCCAGACGCACGCCGACCAGATCGACGCGGTCATGGTCGTGCTGCGGCAGCCGCGGATGCTGGAGGAGATTCGCGCGGAGGGCTGGCGCATCATCCTCGACGAGGCGCAGGACACCGATCCGCAGCAGTTCGCGGTGCTGGTCGAGATCACGCGCGCGCCGGGGGCGCGTCTGGGCGCGTGGCCGGCGGCGGCGAGCTCAGGTGCGGCGCCGGCGGGCGCGCAGCCGGCGGCGGCGGCGAACCCGGGCGCGGGCGCGGCGGGCGCGGCGGCGGCGGGGGGCGAAGGGCGGGGCGCGCCGGAGGCCGGGCCGAGGCCGGGGCATTTTTGCATGGTGGGCGACGGGCAGCAGGCGATTTACGGCAGCCGCGCGGACATCAGGAATTTCTTGCGGCATGTGGCGGCGTTCGCGCGCGGCGACGGCGGGGAGTTGTTGAAATTCGAGGTGACGTTTCGCACGCCGTCCGGCGTCGTGGCCTGGCTCAACCGCGGTTTTCCGCACGCGTTTGGCGCGGAGCTTCCGCACAATGCGGGGCTGCCGCCGGCGCCGGGCGCGCCGGCGCCGGTGTTGCAGGTGGGCTACCAGCCGCTCGCCGCCGGCCCGGCGAATGCCGCGGGCCGGGCGGGCCGGCTGCCGCTGGCGCCGCCCGCGGAGCCGCCGGCGTCGGTCGGCGGCTGGCTGGCGGAGGAGGCGCGGCAGGTGGCGGCGTTTTTCAAGGCGCACGGGCCGGCGGCGCTCGGCGCGCGAAACTGGGGCGAGGTGTGCGTGCTCGCGCCGCGCAACGACTGGCTGCTCGTCATCGCAAAGGCGTTCGAGGCGGGCGGCCTGAAGGCGGCGGTGCAAATCCGCAGAAACCGCAACGGCGACAACCCGGTTTACGCGTGGATGGCCGGGTTGCTCGCGGCGGTGTGCGACCCGGACAACGCGTTCGAGTGGTTCGGCGTGCTGCGCGAGGTGTTCGCGGTGAGCGACCGGCTGCTCGTCGCGGAGAAGCGCGCGCACGGCGGCTTCCGCTGGGACGAGCCGGAGGCGCATCCCGAGCCGTTGCGCGGCGCGCTGGCGGCGCTGCGCCCGTTTGTGCTGGGCGCGGATGACGAGGGCGTGCCGCTCGGGCGTTTCGCCGCGGAGCTGGCGCGGGCGTGCGCGCTCGCGGAAAAGGCGCGCGCGCTCGGCGCGGGCGGCTCGCTGGAGGGCGGGCTGGAGCGGCTGCTGGCGGAGGCCGCGACGCTCGGGCTCGCCGGCGCGGGGCCGCGCGAGTGGAGGGCGAAACTGCTTGCGGAGATCGACGGGGAGCGCCCGTCGGGCGGGGCCGAAAGCGATGCGATCAACCTGCTCTCGTCGCACTCGGCGAAGGGGCTGGAATGGCCGGTGGTCGTGCCGGCGGGGTTCTGGCGCGGCATCGGCAGGCCGCCGGAGCCGGGCATGAGGATCGTGCCGGACGCGGCGCGGGGCGCGCTCGTGTTTTTCGATTCCGCGTCGATGCCCGCGGACTTGAGGGAGTCGCGGCACCGCGAGCAATTGCGCGAGCTGACGCGGCTGCTCTATGTGACGCTCACGCGCCCGAGCGCGCATCTCGTGATTCCGTGGCACGCCGATTTCGGCCGCGGCGCGCGCAAGACCGGGATGAGTTTCGCCGATTTATGGGACAACAACGCGCTGCTCGACGAGCTGCCGGCGCTGGACGGAAGCGCGGCGGCGGCGCGGGCGACGGACGCGGCAGCGGCGGACGCGGCGGAGGAGGACGCGGCGGCGGCGGACGCGGTGGCGGCGGGGGACGCGGACGCGGCGAAAGGTGCGGCGAAAGGTGTCGCGAAAAATGCCGCGGAAAATACAAACGCCATTCCGCTGTCTGATGGGGCCGATGGGACTGATGGGGCCGATGGTGCCGATGAAACCAATGAGGCTGATACGGCCGCCAAGTCCGCCGAGTCTGCTGCGCCCGCCGCCACCACCACCGCCACCGCGCCCGCGCCCCTGCCTGCGCTGCCGCGCCGCTTGCTGCCGCACCAACTCGCGCACAAACCCGACTTGACGCGGACGGCATTGCACGATGCGCCCGAGGCCGATTTCCCCCCGGCATCCTGGGCCGACGAGGCCATCGCCTACGGCATCTGGTGGCACGGGGTGCTGGAAATGTGGCCGTGGGGCGCGAACGACGGCGCGACGCCCGACGCCTACGCGGCGCGCGCGCTGCGCCTGGCGGCGGCGCAGGGATTCGCGGCGCGGGCGGCGGAGGAGCTGGCGCGTTTCCGCGCAAGCCGGGCCGCGCGCGAACTCGGCGGCGCGCGGTGGCGGCGCGAGGCCGAGCTGCCCTTCTTCGCGCCGCAGGACGAAAGCGCGTGGCTGGACGGCGTGATCGACCTCTTGCTGCACGATGCCGCGACGGGCGACGTGTGGGTGGTCGATTGGAAAACCAACCGCCGCCGGCCCGGCGAGAGCGACGCGGCCCTGCTGGCGCGGCTGGCGGGGGAATACACCCCGCAATTGCGCGCCTACGGCCGCTGCGCGCGTTTGTTTTTCCCGCGGGGCCGCATGCGGCTGCTCGTTTATTCCAGCGCGGCGGGCGAATGGGCGGACATCGCGCCGGACGGGGGGGATTGAGGGGGGATATTTTGCCCACCCCATTCTCCTCTTTCTCGTTCTCGTTCCTCGTTCCTCGTTCTCGTTCTCTCTGTTCGTGTCCGACGAAAGAGAAAGACGAAAGACGAAACTGATGTTACGCAGTCGGCAGATTTTGGCAGGGCGGTCGCGGCGGGGCCCCCCCCCCCCCCCCCCCGGCAACCACCGGCGGGGGGGCGCGGCCACCCCCCCCCAACAATCGGCCCCG
>JAITDF010000487.1 GCA_031282705.1 Opitutaceae bacterium
GGGTCGATTTTCACCGTCCAATCGGCGCTGGAAAGCCAAAGCGGGGCGGCGGCAAAGGCGGGGACCGTTTGCACGGATCCCCACGCACAGAGGATGCACAGGAGAAAACGCATGGCGCATCTCCCTAATGCGTCCGCCCGCGGCAACAAATGAAACGCGGGGTTACAGTCAGAACCGTCGCTTATGCATTGATGTTACGCGGGAGAGCCTGTTTTTCGTC
This sequence comes from Opitutaceae bacterium, assembly GCA_031282705.1. Taxonomy (GTDB): domain Bacteria; phylum Verrucomicrobiota; class Verrucomicrobiia; order Opitutales; family Opitutaceae; genus Termitidicoccus. The sequence goes on from JAITDF010000487.1 coordinate 221, forward strand.
CATCGTTTATCGTCCATCGTTTATCGTTTATCGTTCTTCTTTCGTCTTTCCTCAGGTGTGGGCTGGGGTGGGAAAGAGGAAAGAGAAAGAAGAAAGAGAACGAGGAGTGGGAAAGATTCTGGAGGGGCGGCGGCGCTTTGCCCCCCATCCCTCCGTAACTTCCCGCGCGCCGGACGCGTCTTGAATTTCGTGCATGACACTGTTTCCATCACCTCACCATGCCTGATGACGCCGCCGCGCCGTATGACTATGCCCGTTCCCTCGAACGCGTGCGCGCGGGCGACCAGCAGGCGGCGCGCGAGCTCGTGGAGCAGCTTTATCCCGTGGTCATCCGCATCGTCCGCTCCCACCTGCCGCGCCGCGTCCAGGAGGAGGACCTGGCGCAGGAGGTGTTCATGAAAATGTTCTCCCGCATCGGCCAGTATAAGGGGACCATGCCGCTTCCGCATTGGGTGTCGCGCATCGCGGTGACGACCTGCATCGACCATCTGCGTGCGCAAAAACGCCGCCCCGAATTCCGCTGGGCCGACCTCTCCGAGGGCGAGGCCGACATGCTCGACCGCGTGCTCGTGAGCGACCAGGCGGCGGACGCGGGCGACGCGCTCGCGGCGGGCGAACTCGTGCGCAAACTCCTCGACCAGCTCAACCCCGCCGACCGCATGGTCATCCAGTTGCTCGACCTCGCGCAAAAATCCATCGCCGAGATCAGCGAAATCACCGGCTGGGGAAAAACCCTCATCAAGGTCCGCGCCTTCCGCGCCCGCCGGAAACTCCACAAACTCTTTCTCGAACTCAAACAAAAGGAGCACTCATGAATCCCTTGCCACTGCCACCACAACAACCGCCGGCGCCGCCCGAGTGGGCCCGCCTCGCCGCCGCCGCGCGCCGCGCCGCCGCCGCGCGCGACACCGCCGCGCCTCATGGATTCGCCGCGCGCCTCGTCGCCCGCGCCATGGGCCTCGCCGCCGCCGCCCGGCCCGCCGCCGCCCCGCTCTTCGCGCGCTTCTCGCTGCGCGCGCTCGGGTTTGCCTGCCTGCTCGCGATCGCGAGCGTCGCGCTCAACTACGGCGCGATCGTAAACGCCATGCGGGAGGACATCGCCACGCTGGGCGAACCCGTGGCCCTCGTTGACTCTTCCGACCAGGCCTCGTGATGAACAAAAACGTCCTCGTTGTCTTCGCCTTCATCGGCATCTTTTTGTGCGGCGCGATCGCCGGCGGCTTTCTCTCCGTGGGCCACGCCCGCGGCCTTGTGCAGAAAAAAGCCGTCGAGCAGATGACCGCCGGGCAATGGCGCCGCATTTCCGACCTTGTTGATCTGACGGCGGAGCAACGCGCGAAAATCGCCCCGATCGTGCAGCAGTTTGTCAAGGAACAGCAGGTTCTGCGCAAGGACACGCAGGCGCTCGCCGAGAAACTCAACGCGGACATCGACGCCGTGCTCACGGACGCGCAGCGCGAGGAGTTTGCCCGCCGCCGCGAGGAACTGCGTGAAAGCGAACGGCTCTGGCAGCGCTGGATAAAAGAGCAGCGCGCCGAGCACGGCAGCCGCCCGCCGCCCAAGCCGAAACCCAAGGACGGGCGGCAACGGAAGTGAGGGGGGGAGGGAAAGTCGTGCGGGTGCCGTGAGGGCGGCGTGAGGGCGGCGCCGCCGCCAAGGGCCGCGGCGCGCTTAACCATTAAGAAAGACTTGGATTGCGCGGGGACGCGGAGCCGCTGTTTTGGGACGCAACATCCATCCCGAACCCGCATGTCTCCCAAAATCCGCATGTCCCCCGCGCCGCCTCCGTCCCCCGCTCCGCTCCGCTTCCGGCAGGTTCATCTTGATTTCCACACTTCGCCCGCGATTCCCGGCATCGGCTCGCGTTTTGATAAAAAACACTGGCAGACCATGCTCCGCGAGGCGGCGGTCGATTCCATCACGCTGTTTGCCAAATGCCACCACGGCTGGAGCTATCACCCGACCAGGGTCGGGCGGATGCACCCCGGCCTCTCGTTCGACCTGCTCCGCGCGCAATACGACGCCTGCAAGGAAATCGGCGTCAACACCCCCATCTACCTGTCCGCCGGCCTCGACAACGTCATGGCGCACGAGCAGCCCGGCTGGCGCGAGATCGACGCCGACGGGCGCGTCGTCGGCGCGCCCCCGCTCCAGGCCGGTTTCCACAAGATGGATTTCCTGTCGCCCTACCTCGGCCACCTGTGCGACCAGATCGCGGAGGTGGCGCGCCTGTTTCCCGATTGCGACGGCATTTTCCTCGACATCGTGTCGCCCTCCCCCGGCTGCTCGCGCTGGGCGCTCGACCACATGGCGAAACTGGGGCTCGACCCGCGCGACGAGTCGCACCGCCGCCGTTGCGCGGAGGACGCGTTCCGCATTTATTGCGAAAAAACCAACGCCGCGGCCCGCGCCCTGCGCCCCGCCATGCCCGTGTTTCACAACTCCGGGCACATCCCGCGCGGACGCCGCGACCTGCTCGCGTTTCAAAGCCACCTCGAAATCGAATCGCTCCCCACCGGCGGCTGGGGCTACGACCATTTCCCCGAAAGCGCCGCCTACGTCTCGCAACTCGGCATGCCCTGCCTCGGCATGACGGGGAAATTCCACACCACCTGGGGCGAGTTCGGCGGCCTCAAGCACCCCGGCGCGCTCAGATACGAATGCGCCGCGATGCTCGCCTTCGGCGCGCGTTGCAGCATCGGCGACCAGCTCCACCCGGACGGCGCGCTCGACGAAAGCACCTATGCCGTCATCGGCGCCGCCTACCGCGACGTGCGCGGCAAGGAGCCGTGGTGCGCGGACGCCCGCCCGGCCGCCCAGCTCGCCGTCCTGTCCAGCGAATCCGAGCACCCCGGCACCGCCCGGCGCAACGCCCCCGACACCGGCGCCGTCCGCGTGCTGCTTGAGGAGCACCACGCCTTCGCGATGGTTGACCGCGACAGCGACTGGGCGCCCTACGAAATCGTCATCCTCCCCGACGACATCCGCGTGGACGCCGCGCTGGAAAAGAAAGCCCGCGCCTTCCTCGCCGCCGGCGGGAAACTGTTCCTCACCGGCGAAAGCGGCCTGCGCGCGGACGGCTCCGGCTTCGCCTTCGACATCGGCGCGGAATGGGACGGCGCGAGCGAATACAATCCCGAATATATCCTCCCGCGCCCCGGCCTGCGCCCCGGCTTCGTGCGCACGCCCTTCGTCGTTTACCCGCGCGCGCAGCGCATCCGCGCCACCACCGGGGAGAGCCTCGGCGACGTGCACGAGCCCTGGTTCAACCGCACCTTCGAGCACTTTTGCAGCCACCAGCACGCGCCCTTCCGCCGCGAACCCTCCGGCCGCGCCGCCGGCGTGCGCAAGGGCGGCGTCCTCTACCTCGCCCACGCCGCCTTCACCGGCTACCGCGCGCACGGGCAGGCGGTTTACCGCCATTTCATCGGCGCCTGCCTGCGGCTGCTGCTCGACGGGCGCGATTTGATACGGACCAGCCTGCCCTCCGCCGCGCGCGTCACGCTCGCGCGGCAGGAAAAACAAAACCGCCACGTCGCGCATCTCCTTTACGCCGGCACCGTCAGCCGCGGCGGCGCATTCAAACTCGACGGCGGCGCCGCCGGCATCGACGGCGGCGGCCATATCGAGATCATCGAGGACATCGTGCCCCTCTCCGGCGTGCATCTCGCGGTGCGCCTCCCCGCGCCGCCCGCCCGCGTCACCCTGGAGCCGCAGGGCCGGGAAATACCATTTGAAACCGGCGCGGATGGCCGGACGTCCGTGACCGTCCCGCGTCTCGAATGCCATCAAATGGTGGTTTTCCATCAACGGACAATATGATCAAAATCCCCGGCCGTTTTTCCACAACCCTGATGGAAACACCAAAGGGAACCTCTCAAAATCCAACGCTCCCTTCGGCTCAAAATACTAGTTCAGTTTTTCAACCGCTGATTTTCGCTGATGGTTTTATTAGTGTTCCGATAATTGGTGGCTTTCCAATTAGTGAAGATCGGTGGTCGATTTAATGGTTCCATAAAAACATCCCGCCATAATCCCGCCATGAATATAAAAAACAACCTGACCGCCTCCCGCCGCCGCGCCGCCTTGGGCGCGCTCCTCCTGCTCGCCGCGCTTGCGCCGCCCCGCATGGCGGCCTTTGACTTCGGCACCGCGCAAACCTTCGGGGAAAACTTCCGCGAGGCGCAAAGCTCCAATCATAAAAAACTGTCGTGGGACAAAGCCGGCAAAAGCATGAAAGCCCCGCCGCCGGTGTCCGCCACCTATATCTACGACACCACGCCGGCGGACGCCTCAGCCGCCACGCAAAACACCTTCGCGGTCTCGCAGACGGACACGCTGACCGTCAGGGTGACGTTTGCCGCCGGCACGCCCAGGTCCTCCATCGGCATCTATCTCATCGACCCCGCCGACGAGCGCAATGGGCTCCTCGCCCTCTACAACGTGGACAACGACGGCGGCGACGACGTGATACGCTTCGTCTCCAACGCCATGCCCGCGACCGGCGGCGCCGGCGGCGTGGACAAGGCGGAAAAATACAAAAGCCCCGGCATCGCGCCCGATGAAACCGGCACGCTGGTCCTCACCTACGGCATCGACGCGGAAAACAAGGGTGTCATGACGCTCAGAATGTTAAACGGCGCGGGCGTGGAGGCGCATTCCGCCAGCCACACCGTGAAGGCGTTCCGCAATCCCCTCGCCCCGGTCGCCGTGGGCCTCCGCGTGTCCGCGCAAAACGGCCGGGGCGCCTGGCTGCTCAAGAGCTTCGAGGCCGCCGCCGGCCCCGCCCGTTAAACCGGAGGCGATGCGTTGGTTTTCATGCAATGACACAATGAGCAAATCTTATATCATGACCCATATAAACCGCGCCTGCCTCGCGCCGGCCACCCTGTTTCTGGCCGCGGGCCTCCCGGCGCGGGCCTCCCGGCTGGTGGACAACCTCAAGGCGGGGAAAAACCAGACCGTGGTTTTTTACGGCACCAGCCTCACGGCGACCGGAAAGTGGTGCGCCGATCTGTCCGGCTGGCTCAACACCCTCGACCCCGCTGGCAAGGCAAGGGCCGTGGTTCACAAAAGCGGCCTCTCCGGCCGGGCATCCCGGTCGGGCCTCGACAACCTGCAAGACCGGGTGATCAAGTTCAAGCCGGACACCGTGTTCATGGAATTTGCCATCAACGACGCCTACAGCGGCCCGAATTATCCACCCCGGCATCCTGATTACGGCATGACGGTGGAAAAGAGCATGGCGAATCTCGCCCGCATGATAGGGATGCTCAATGAGGCGCTGCCCGGCGTCGAAATCATCATGCAAACGATGAATCCGGTGTGGGATTCCCCGCACGGCAGCGGCGTCTCCGCCAGCTCCCGCCCGGAGCTTGAGGTGTATTATGAAGGCTGCCGCCAGGTCGCCAAAAAACACGGCCTGCTTCTCATCGACCATTATCCGAACTGGATCAAACTTCGCGAGACCGACCCGGAATTGTTTCAAGCCTACATCCGCGACGGCACGCACCCGACGCCGGAGGGCTCCACCGCCATCACGACCCCGCAGATAAAAAAATCGCTGACGGGCTCCGCCGCGCAGGACGCCCATGTCCCGCAGGTTTCCACCCCCGCCTGCTTGCAATGGAGAGATAAAAAGCAAACCACGGATTTTCACTAAAAACAGGACGCTGATAAAAGCCATCGTTTGGAAAGGTTTTATCCGTGTTCGTCCGTGGTTTAATACAAACCGGTCATTTTTATAACTGATGTTACGCAGTCGGCAGATTTTGGCAGGGCGGTGTCGCCGAGACCGCCGGGGGCCACGAGTGACGGACGCGGCGGTCTCGGCGAGACCGCCCTGCCAAAACTGGCCGCCGCGTAACATCAGTTTATAACCATGACTTCCAGGGAAAGATTTCTCAACACGCTTGACTACCGGGCCGTTGACCGGCGCCCCTGCTATCTCGCCTGGCCGTGGTTCGACACGCTGGCCCGCTGGCGGCGCGAGGGGCTGCCGGAGGACGCGACGGATGTCCACGAGCACCTCGGTGTCGGCGGGCTGGGCTATCGCGTCCGCAACATCACGCCGGCGGCGGGCGTGTTTCCCGATTACCCGGTCAAAACCCTGCGCGAGGACGATCAGTTCATATATAAAACCGACCGCTACGGACGCACGCTCAAGGAATTCAAGGACCATTCCTCCTTCCCGGAATGGCTGGAGTTCCCCGTGAAAGCGCCGGAGGATTTGCGACGGCTGATGGACGGGCATTTCGACGTGGACAATCCCGACGCCCGCTTTCCCGCCGACTGGCTGGAGCAGGTCCGCGCCGCCGGGCGGCGCGGCGACGTCATCATGATTGACGGCGGCTGTTACTACTGGACGCTGCGCTCGGTGGCGGGCGTGGACGGGGCGGGGTATTTGTTATACGACGCGCCGGAGCTGGTGGGCGAGCTGTTCGAGCGCTACCACACCGTGGTCATGGAGGGCCTGCGCCGCGCGGTGCGGGTGGCGCGGGTCGATATAATCGGGTTCGGCGAGGACTTCGCGTGCAAAAGCGGCCCGCTGCTCTCGCCCGCGATGTTCCGCGACATGATTCTGCCTTATTATAAAAAGGCGATGGACTTCGCCCATGCGCATGGCATCCGGCTGACCTGGCATGACAGCGACGGCGACTGCCGCCTCCTGCTGCCGGACATGCTTTCCGCCGGCGTGAACAGCACCTGCCCGTGCGAGGCGGCCGCCGGCATGGACCCGGTCGGGCTGCGGCGGCAGTTCGGGCGCGAGCTGCGCATCGGCGGCGGTTTCGACAAGCGCATCGTGCCGCTGGGCCGGAGCGCGGTGGCGGCGGAGTTTGCGCGCCTGCGCCCCGTCATCGAGGAGGGCGGCTATGTTCCCGGCATCGACCACTCCATCCCCGCCGACGTATCCTACGACCGCTACCGCGAATACGTTGACGAATTGGTGAAGGCCTCCGCGTGGGCGTGACACCTCTCCGTGCGCAGCCATGCAATATAATAACTGATGTTACGCGGTTCCGTCGTACCGCAGGTTTCCAAACCTGCTTAAAACTCACGCCTGGCCGCGAACCCGCAATCAGGCATGAGCTTCGGAGCAGACTTGGAAGTCTGCGG
>JAITDF010000568.1 GCA_031282705.1 Opitutaceae bacterium
CACTGATGTTACGCGGCAGCCAGTCTTTTGGCAGGCTTTTGCTTTTGGCAGGGCGGTCTAGCCGAGTCCGCCGGGCGCCACGAATGACGAACGACGGCGGTCTCGGCGAGACCGCCCTACCAAAAGCTGCCGACTGCGTAACATCAGCTGGTAATCCAAAAACAAAACCGCCCGCGATGGGCGGGCGGTTTTGGCAGCTGGCCTCAGCTGGAATCAGCGGGGCTCAACGGGTCTCAGCGGGCTTGGGGCCGCGGAGCGGGGGTCAGACTTCGTAGGGCGCGAGGAGTTTGTCCACGCGGACTTTTTCGAGCCGGGCGTAAACGGGGAGGCCGGTTTCGTGCGGGAGCGCCGTCTCGCCTTGGATGAGGGGCTGGGCGTAGCGCACGAATTGGTGGTTCATGCTCACGCCGTCTTCGTTGAGCCATTCGCGGGGGAATTTTTTGACGCCGTTGGCGATGTCGGCGAGGGGGGCGAGGCCGGTTTCGCAGCTGTAGTGGTCGGTGTCGCCGCGGACGAGCGTGACCATCTTGCCGGTCTCGGCTTCGAGCACGGCGGCTTTCACGGCGGCCTGGCCGGCGAGGAAGGCTTCGTCGGCGTCGGTTTTCGAGCCGGCGTGGGCGGCGGCGCGCTGGGCCATGCCGAGTTTCACGGTGCGGGCTTTCACGCCGGGGAGGTGCTGTTCCACGAGGCTTTGCAGGTAGTCGGCGGCGCCGCCGAGCTGGGCGTGGCCGAAGGCGTCGGTCTTGTCGTCGGCGGAGATGTAGTTGCCGTCGGGGTCAACCAAGCCTTCGCCGACGACGATGAGGCAGTATTTTTCGCGTTTGAGCACGCGCTGGACGTCGGCGACGAATTTTTCGGTGGTGAAGGCGACTTCGGGGAGGTAGATGAGGTGCGGCGGGTCGTGCGGGTGGTCGCGGCGTTTGGCGAGCGCGGCGCCGGCGGCGATCCAGCCGGCGTTGCGGCCCATGACTTCGATGATTTGCACGAGGTCGCCCTGGCCCATGGCTTCGTTGTCGCAGGCGACTTCGCGGATGGTGGTGCAGATGTATTTGATGACGGAGCCGTAGCCGGGGCAGTGGTCGGTGACGGGGAGGTCGTTGTCGATGGTCTTGGGGATGCCGATGACGCGGAGGTCGTAGCCTTGCTCCTGCGCGAGCTTGGCGATTTTGTCGGCGGTGTCCTGCGAGTCGTTGCCGCCGGCGTAGAAGAAGTAGCGGATGTTGTGGGCCTTGAAGACTTCGAGGACGCGCTCGAAGTCTTGTATTTTCTTGAGTTTGTAACGGCAGGTGCCGAGGGCGGCGCCGGGCGTGTGGCGGAGACCGCGGATGGTCTGTTGCGACTCGGAGGCGAGGTCGATGAATTCCTCGTTGAGGATTCCGAGCACGCCGTTGAGCGAGCCGTAGATTTCCTCGACGCACTCGTGGTTGAGCGCCTCGGAGACGACTCCGGCGATGCTGGCGTTAATGACGGTGGTGGGGCCTCCGGACTGGCCCACCAAGACGTTTCCTGCGAGTTCAGGCATGGTGATGTGGTGATGGTTTTGGGTGCTGGTTGAGAAATGAATGTGAGGATGGAGACAATCCGCCGCGTCCCGCGGGTGGCAAACCCAAATTTCCATCATGGGTGGTTTTTAAGGCCCCCCGTGCGTCGCCCCGGCGGCGGTTTTGTGCGAATGCCGCGCTAGGGGCGCAGGTATTGCGCGGCGGGGGTTTCGTGCTTGAGGGCGCGCAGGGCGTCGGCGGCGATGCGGGCGTTTGTCACCGCGCCGGGCCAGTTGGTGTGCGTGGTTTTGTCCGCGAAGAGCGCGGCGGTCCGCTCCTCGCCGATGCTGTCGTAATAGTCGGCGACGAGGGTGTTGAGATCGACGAAGGGCGCCCCGGTCTCCTCGGCGGCGGCGCGCGCCCAGCCGGCGTGGGCGGCGGCGGCGCGGAGGACTTTGCCGTCGTCCCAGCGGTTGCGCGGCACGGGCGAGCACACGACGGGGGTGGCGCCTTTTTCGCGGGTCTCGGCGACATACCGCCGCAGATACCAGCCGAAGGTGCGCACGGTCTCGGGCTGTTTCGTCGCGGCGTTTTCGCGCTCCTGCGTCTCTTCGCCGGCGCCGGGCAACGCGCCGCGCGCGCCGTTGTCGTTGTGGCCGAATTGCATGATGACGGTGTCGCCCGGCTTGAGCCGCGGGAGGATGCGTTCCCATTGCGCGCGGAAGGTGCGCGCGCCCGTGCCGCCGACGGCGCGGTTCACCACGTTGACTCTGGAGGGGTAGAAGCAGGCCGCGAACGGGTCGCCCCAGCCGAATTCCTGGTTGTAGCCGGTGCCGCGGCCGTTGCGCACGGTCGAGTCGCCGATGAGCCAGAGCGTCGGCAGCGCGGGGTCGGCGGGATCGGGGAGGTTGAGCCAGCGGCCGAAAACCTCGCGGTCGTCGCGATCGACTCCGCGCGGGGGCGGCTGCGGGGGCAGGAGGACCGCCGCCGGCTCCGCGACCGGCACCTGGCGGCCCGCGTGCGAGAGCGCGGCGGCGAGCCATTGTTCGCGCAGGCCTTTGAGGCCGCTGACGGCGAGGAAGGCGTTGAGCCGGGCGCCGTCGGCGCTGGTGTGCACGTGGTCGCGGGGGAAAAACGCGTCCACGTCCGCGCGGCCGAGTTTTTCGTAGCAGCCGGCGATGAGCCGGGTGTGATCGACGAGCGGGACTTTTTCCGACTCCGCGAGCAGGCGGAGCCATTCGCCGTAGCGGCCCGGGCCGCGCTCGACGCGGCCGTCATCCCAATAATTGCGCACGGTGGGGGTGAGGAGCGCGGGCCAGGCGTCTTTTGCGCGCGCATCGGCGATCATTTTGCGCAGATACCAGCCGAAGGTGCGCACGGTCTCGGGTTTTTTCGTGAGTTTGTTGTCGATTTCCAGCGTCCCGTCGCCGAGGCCCGGCAGGGAGCCGCGCGCGCGGCGTTCGTCGTTGATTTCCGAGCCGTCGTTGTGGCCGAACTGGAGCAGCACGACATCGCCGGGCTTCACCGACGCGAGCAGGCGGTCCCAATGGCCCTCGGTGATGTAGGTGCGGCTGCTGCGCCCGCCGCGGGCGAGGTTGACGACGGCGAGCCGGGCGGGGTCGAAATATCCGCCCAGCATTTTGCCCCAGCCGGTGGCGTCGATGCCGCCGTCGGCGGCGGTGGAGTCGCCGGCGATGAAGAGCGTGCGCGGCGCGCCGGGCGCTGGCGGCGCGGGCGGCGTGTAGGACGCGCTTGACGCGGACGGCGCGGGCAGTGCGGACGGCGCGGGTGGCGCGGGTGGCGTGCCGGGTGTGTGTGACGCGGGCGGCGCGGCGTCCGGCGCGTCCGGCGCGGGCGGCGGCGCGGGCGGCGCGTTTTCGTCGAGTTCGAGGCGCAGGTAGTCATACATGATGCCGTTGTTGACGGGGCCGGCGGGCACGGTGAGCACGAGGGTGTTTTCGCCGGCGCGCAGCATCGCGGCGTCGAAGGGGAATTCGCGTTCATACCAGATGCCCTGGCTGCCGTGGCGCGTGATGGTGCCGTCGCCGGCGAGCCCGTCGATTTTTCCGGCGGGCCGGCCGTTCACCGCGATGCCGAGGCTTTGCGCGCCGGTGCCGCAGATGGCGAGGCGCAGCGTGGCGCGGCCTTCCGGCGCGGCGGGCAGGGCGAACACGATTTCATACGGCGTGGCCCGGCCTGGCGCGGTCACGCCGCGAAACGGCGACGGTTTTGCCGCCGGGTCCTCGTTGCGCGGCACGTGCTGGAAAAACCAGTCGCGGCTGAAATCGCTTTTGCCGATGACGAAGCGCACGCCGTCCGGGAACAGCGCGGCGTAGCGGAGCGATATTCCGGGGGCGTCGTGACTGCCGGCCATGAAAAACTCGGAGGCGTTGCGATTCGGGATGCCGATGTCCCAGAGCTGGCGTCCGCGGCGCACGGGCGTCCAGACGAGCGTGCCGAGGTCGAGGGTTTTGCCGGGTTCGACGGTGACGCCGGTCCGGGCAAACTCGCCGAGCACGCCGTCGGCAAACGCGCGCAGCGTGTAGCGTCCGGGGCGCACGTGGGGGATCGTGAAGGCGGCGGCGGCGGCGGCGGTGTTGTTATTGTTGTTGGCGTTGTTGGCGTCGGCGGTGGCGCTGCTGCCGCCGCCGCCGGTGCTGGCGCCGCCGCCGGTGACGGCGGTCCAGAACTGGTAATGTTTCGCGTCGCGCTGCCACTCGGTGTCCGGCGCGGTGAGGCCGACGGAGAGGCGCGTGAAGGCGGCGGCGCCGCCGGCGGCGTCGCGCAGGACGAGGCGGCCCGTGACGGTGGCGCGCCCGGCGGCGGGCGGGTAATCGACGCCGCGCACCCACGCGTAGGGCCATTTGCCCGACTCGACGGCGGCGCGCGCCTTCGCGTCGTCGTAGATCGCGCGCGGGCTGCCGCCGGAGTTTACGTAGATGAAAAACGGGCCGACGACCTTCCGCCAATGCTCGCCGGCGGCGACGTCCACCCGCGCCCCGCCGTAGTGGCTGCTGCGCCAGTAATTGAGCACGCAGGGGGCGGCGACGGCGTTGGTGTCGCGGTGGCCGAGAAGCTCCACCTTTGTCGGGCCGCCGCTCATGTATTCCATCGACGGGTTGATGAAGAACAGGCCGACCTTCTTTTCCGTGCTCGACCAGCCGAAGGCGGGGTTGGCGGACTGGAGCGCGGTGTAGATGTATTTGTCGCCGGCGCGCAGCTCCTTCGGGTAATGCAGGTCGCGGCGCGCATCGACGCTCATCCAGTCGAAAAACGCGGCGAGCTTGGCGCAGAAGCGCGCCTCGGCGATCGAGGTCCGCGGCTGCCCCGGCCTGTGCTCGAAAACCGAATACGTGTAAACGCCCGGCTCGCCGCGCCCGAGCGTGTAGCGGATTTCCACGTCGGCGGCGAACTGGCCGTCGGGCGAGGCGCCGGGGCCGGTGCCCATCCTGCGCCCGTCGGCGACGCCCTTGACGGCGACCTCGGCGCGCGCGCCGCCGTTGGCGCGCGGGTCGATGGTGACGCTTGCGATCGCGGGCGCGGTGCCGCGCGGCCCCATCGCGTCGTGCGACCAGAAGGCGTATTGGTGGTCGGTCATGCGCGGGTTGAGCCCGTCGGGGTTGGCGCCGGGCGGGTCGCGCCGGAGGTCGGGCCCGCCGTCGGGCGTCAGGAAGGTGGCGAGCATTTCGAGATTGTTGTAACGCAGCGAGACGAGGTCGCCGGAGGCCTTGGCCACGCGGGCGGTGACAATGCCGTTGGCGAGCGTGTAGGTGTCGGCGTCCTCGGCGAGCGTGACGGGCGCGGGCGGCGCGGCGCGGAGTGCCGCCGGGCAAAGGGCGGAAAGCAAAAGGACGGGGAGCAAAAAGGCGGGAAGCAAGAGGGCGGGAAGCGAAAGAGCGGGCGGCAAAAGGGCGGAGAACGAAAAGGCGGGCGGCGGAAAGGCGGGAGGCGGAAAGGCAGTGCGAGGGAAAGGCAGGGCGAGGATGTTTTTTGGGTTGAGCGGCATGATGCCGCCCAGTGATGCGCGCAAGCGGCGAAACACAAATGCGGAAAGGAGCTTACAGTCCGACAGGCGGCCCGCGCGGCAGCGCGACGCACCGCAGGTTGTCAGGCTTCCCGCTCCGCCCGGAACCAAACCTGCTTCCGGGCCGAAGGCCCGCAAAAGCCCAAGCGCGGAAATGAGCCCGCAACCCCGGCGCGGGCTTTGAAGCAGACTTGGAAGTCTGCGGTACGCCAGAGCAGAGCCGCGGCCTGCCGGTCACTGGTCGTAGCTGTGGTAAAAGGGGCGGAAGACATCGCGCGCGGCGGCGGGCTCGCCGAAGTAGCGCTTGAGCGCGGCGGGCCATTCGGCGTCGAGCGGCAGTATCGTCGTGGCGGTTTTCGACGGTGAGCGCGAGTTCGCGCCGGCCCGGCTCCACGGCGAGGGCGCGCTCCGCGATTTGCACGGGGGCGTAGGTTTTGCGCACGTGCCAGCAGTCGGTCTGCGGCGTGCGGTCGGCATAGACGATGCCGTCGGCGCTGTCGTGGCCGTGGGTGTCGTAACTGATGTTACGCGGCGGCCAGTTTTGGTAGGGCGGTCTCGCCGTGTATAGTCCCGGGTCAAGGGTAACAGTTGTCCCGCTATGAGGGTGACACTTTTTTT
>JAITDF010000575.1 GCA_031282705.1 Opitutaceae bacterium
CCAAACCTGCTTAAAACTCACGCCTGGCCGCGAACCCGCAATCAGGCATGAGCTTCGGAGCAGACTCGGAAGTCTGCGGTACGTCAGAGTCGCGTAACATCAGTTCTTAATTGCCTCGAAAATCTTGATTCGCGGCGGAACCCGGCGATCAGCCGGACGGCCCTTCCAAAACCCTGCGTCCGGGCTCTGTGCGGCGGGCGGCCGCTTCGCCCGAAACTGTCTAAAAACTGTCTTCTTCGCCGGCTTTATTGTCCTCTGTTCAATTTGCGGAAATTCCCTGAAAACAAACCTCAAATAGCATTCATATGATCCGCCTCCGCTTATTTCCCTCCCTCTCCGTCGCGTTGGTGCTCGCCGCCGCCGGCGGCGTTCTCCATGCCACCCAGACCGAGAACAACGCCATGCGCATCCTCCCCGCGCCGGGACCGGTCGTCATTGACGGACGGACCGCCGACTGGGACCTCTCCGGCGGCCTCTTCGCCTGCGACGACGTGGAGCGTTTCCGCGACACATTCTCCGTCTGGCTCTTCGCCATGCACGACCGGGAGAACCTCTACCTGCTCGTCAACTGGAAGGACAGCACCCCGCTCAACAACGACCAGTCCGGCAAGGGCGGCCACGGTTTCCAGGGCGACTGCCTCCAGGTGCGCTTCATCTTCGATTACCGCACTCCCGAGGAAAAAGTCTCCCACTGGATGGGCTGGCGCGACCGCGACAACATCGACCTCCTCACCGTCGCCTACGGACGCGACATCAAGGAATCGCCCCTGGGCAACACGCTCGACCACGGCGCGCGCCAGGCCTTCCGCGTCGCCGGCGACGGCGCGGGTTACACGCAGGAAATCGCCATCCCCTGGAAACTGCTCACCGCCTCCGGCCGGCCCCCCGCCGCCGGCGCCGCCATCCGCATGGCGCTGGAGCCCAACTTCACCGCCGGCCCCATCGGCCGCATCAACATCCACGACATCTTCCTCGAAGGCGTGCAGCCCGACCGCATCTTCACCTTCCGCGCCTACGAGCAATGGGGCGCGGGCGTGCTGGAGGAGGCGGGCCGCGTCGCCCCAGCCCCCGTCCGCCTCTCCGACGAACGCAAATTCCCCGTCTCCCTCGCCGCGAACGGCCTGCCCTCGATTGACTGGACGGGGCTCATCCGCAAACAGGAACTCCCCGGCTTCAAAACCATCCGTTTCGACGCCCCGCGCGACGGCCTGGTCTCCCTCAACATCCGCGACTCAAAGGGCCTCGTCGTCCGCCAGCTCCTCACCGAAAACTTTTTCCCAAAAGGTCCCAACCAGGTGAAATGGGACGGCCTCACCACCCCGCATTACAAAAATCCCGGCGAACCCGTCCCGCCCGGCGCCTACGACTGGGACGCCATCATCCACCCGCCCTTCAAGCTCACCCTCCGCGGCTGGGCCGGCACCAGTGGCAGCGCCCCTTGGGAAAACGGCCCCGCCACCGCCTGGGGAGGCGACCACCTCGCTCCCGCCGCCGTCGCCTCCGACGGCGAAAAAATCTATCTTGGCTGGGGCATGGCCGAGGCGGGCAAAGGCCTCATCGCCTGCGACCCCGATGGCAACCTCGTCTGGAAAGTCGGCACCGGCCTCGGCAACAGCTCCCAACTCCTCGCCGTCGATGCCGGCATTCTCTTCAATCTCGGGCGCGCTGGCTTTGACAGCACCCCGCGCCGCGAAATCGTCCGCATCAGGACAACCGACGGCGTTTTCGACAACTGGCAGGGACGCTTCGGCGCCGCCCTCGACATTTTCGACCTCTGGGACGGCCTCCCCAACCAAAAACACCTGCCCCAGACCGCCGACGGCATGGATGCCCGCGACGGGAAACTTTACCTGGCCTTTTCCAGCCAGACTTTTCATCTCGCCAGCATCATCGACTGGAAAGCCCTCGCCACCGCCCTCGTTGACGGCCAACCCCTGCACAACCGCGTCCTCGCCCTCATCGACCGCCGCGCCGCGCAGCACCTCGACAATTTTCTCAAAGGCAAAATCACCGAGCGCCAGCTTCTGCAAAACCGGCCGTCCTTCGCCGTCGAAATCCTGAAGGCCCTCAACGGCCTGCTGCCCGCCGCCGACCTCGCGCCCGGCGCCGCCCTGCTCCCGCCCGCGGCCCGCGCCGGGGCCAACCGCAAATTTCTCGAAACCCAGTTTCCCGCCGCCATCGCGCCGCTTGAAACCAATTTCATCGCCATCTGCGACGCCCGCTCCGGCAAACTGCTCAAAACCCTGCCCGCGCCCTGCCCGCAGTCCCTCCGCGCCCTCGGCGGCGGCCGGCTGCTCTTCGCCTCCGACGGCGCCTCAATCCACGCCATCGACACGGCATCGGGGGCCATCCGCCCGCTCGTCACCAGCCTGCGCGACATCACCGCCATCACCACCGACGCGGATGGCGGCATCTACGCCGCCGTCGATGGCGACCAGCGCCAGGTCAAAACCTTTGCGCCCGATGGCCGCGCCACCGGCGCCATCGGCCGCCCCGGAGGCCGCCGGCCCGTGGGCAAATGGCAGCCCGACGGCCTCCTCGCCCCCAAGGCCCTCGCCATTGACAACGCCCGCCGCCGCCTCTGGGTTGCCGAGGAGGATTCATATCCAAAACGCTTCAGCGTCTGGAACCTCGACGGCGGCACGCTTGCAAAAGAGTTTTTCGGCGCCACGCATTACGGCGCTTCCGGCGGCGCCATCAACCCCCTCGATCCCGACATCATGGCCGGCTCCGGCTGCGAATGGCGCCTCGACCCCGCCACCGGCCGCGCCACCTGCACCGGCGTCTTTGAACGCACCATCAACGGCTTCGCCGCCTTCTGCCCCGCGCCAAACGGGCGCCTCTACCTCGCCACCCTCTTCGAGGTCATGCACAACCGCAGCGGCCTGCGCATCTTCGAGCGCCTCGGCGAAGGCGACTACAAACTGCGCGCCGAATGGCGCCCCGATTACAGCGCGCAAACCACCACCGTCTGGTCCGACGCCGACGGCGACGGCGGGCAGGACCCGGACGAAATCACCGTTTTCCCCTGCACCCTCCAGCTCCACGGCTCCAATTGCTGGTCGCTCAACATCAACCGCAACGACCTCACCCTCTTCGCCGCCATCGTCCCCGAAAGGACGGCCCGCGGCGCCGCCGCCGAATCGCTGCGCGTCCCGCCGGGCGAAATCAAGCTCACCCAGACCCTCTTCTCAAAAATCCGCCGCATCAACCCCGCCGGCTTCACCGCCTGCGGCGCTCCGAAATGGGACCTCGCCCGCATGGAAGACCTCGACTGCGTGTGGAGCGAGGCCCTCGCCGCCGGCAGCCACGGCATGGTCCCCTCCGACGACAACCGCCTCCTCCTCGCCGTCGAAAAAGACTGGTTCCGCTGCTACGACCTCGTCGCGAAAAAAGAAATCTGGTCGTATCCCAACCCCTTCTTTCAAGTCCACGGCTCGCACCTCGCGCCCCCGCCCGTGCCCGGCGTCACCCGCGGCGCTTACGGTGCCATCGGCACCTTCCGCACCCCCGCGCTCGGCGTCACCTGGGTCGTCAACGGCAACACAGGCGAATGGTATATGCTCACCGAAAAAGGCTACTACCTCGGCCATCTCTTTCAGGGCGACTTCATGAAAATGCGCTTCCCGGACAAAGCCGTCCCCGGCGCCGACATGACCGAGACGCCGCCCGGTCTGGGAGGCGAAGACTTCGGCGGCTCCATCACGCAGGCCCCCGATGGCGCCGTTTACATCCAGGCGGGCAAAACCGGCCTTTGGAATGTGCTCCTCACCGGCCTTGACCAGGTCGCCGCCATTCCCGGCGGCAAAATCACCATCGCCCCCGATGAAATCGTCCTCGCGCGACGCGAACAGGAAGCCCAACGCCAGGTCGCCGAAGGCGCCAAAATTGCCAATATCAAACGCCTGACGCCCGCCTTCACCGGTGACATCAAGCGCGACTTCACCGGTGTCCCTCCCCTCGCCTTTCAAAAAAACGCGCAAACCGCCGTGCGCGTCGCGACCGCCTGGGACGACCGGAACCTCTATCTCGGCTGGGCCGTCACCGACAACACCCCCTGGGTCAACGGCGCGACCGACCCCGCGCAACTCTACCTCAGCGGCGACACCGTTGACTTCCAGTTCGGCTCCGACCCGAAAGCCGATTCCAAGCGCAACGACCCCGTCGCCGGCGACCTGCGCCTCTCCATCGGCAATTTCCGCGGCAAGCCCGCCGCCGTGCTCTACCGGGCCATATCCTCCGAAAAAACCGGCCGGAAACCGCGCTCCTTCACCTCCGGCGTCATCGCGCATTATCAACTGGACTACGTGGACACGCTGCCGGACGCCCGCATAAAAGTGACGGTGCGCCCCGACGGGAAAGGTTACACGGTGGAGGCCGCGATTCCCTGGGCGGCGCTCGACTTCACGCCCGAGCCGGGCCTGAAATACACCGGCGACGCCGGCGTGACCTACGGAGATGAAGCCGGCGCCCGCACCCGCCTGCGCGTGTATTGGAGCAATCAGGAAACGGGCTTGGTGGACGACGCCGTCTTCGAGCTGAAAATGGTCCCCCGCAACTGGGGCCGCCTCATCTTCCAGCCATGACCCCGTCGCGCTGCGGCGCGGAGAATCCCGCCGCCCCGCCCCTTCAGGCGACGCAACCCAATAGGTTGCATTGGTGATAAAACTCGCAGGCAAAATAATGCGAACTTTCATGCGTTATGGGATGGCGGGTATGCTGGCGCAAACCAACGCCGCCCTTTGTTGTGCAACCCCGTTGGGGTTGGATACGGGGGTGACGGGACCCCAGGGTAGGCGCTCGTGCCTCGCGCCAACCCTGGGCATTGTTGTGGAACGCCGTTGGCGTTCAATACCCGCCACCGCCACCGCCGCCACCGCCACCGCCGCCACCACCACCACCGCCGGTGCCGACGCCGGCGCCGGCGCCGGCACTGGAACCAACACCCGCACTGGCACCGGGAACGCCAAAGGCGTTCGCACAACAAAGGGCAGGGTTGGCGAGCTTGCGAGCCTACCCTGTCTCCTCCGTCCAATAAACCACAACCCAACCGGGGTTGCACCACGCGCCGGTGCCAGCGCCGACTTCGCAACCCCGTTGGAGTTGCGGTTTTGTTTCGAGCAAACCCAAGGTGACACCCGCGTTACTCGCGCGACCTTGGTATCCCATCACGCATGAAAATTCGCACTATTTCACCCGAAAAAAGACGCGTTATGGAC
>JAITDF010000543.1 GCA_031282705.1 Opitutaceae bacterium
CCTGCTCCCGTCAGGCAAGCGGGACGCTTGCCCTGCTTGGCCCGCCGCGCCTCCGCGCAACTCATCCCATGCTTCCACGCACTTTTCTTACGCAGCTCATCCCCGCGCGCGTCGCCGAGGCGGCGCGGCGTTTGCAGGCGCGCATCTGGCGTCCGCTCGACGGCGAGTCGGCGCGCATCCGCGTTGAAATGACGCGCAGCTTTCCCGCGCCGGAGGATTTTCTCACGGCGGAACAGGCCGCCGGCGTCGATTACGCACCGGTGCCGGTTGTCTTGCGGGCCGGCGGCGCCGGTTTCCCGCCGGTGCCGCCGGTGCCGCCGGTGCCACCCTCGCCGCCGTCGCCCTCGTCGCCCTCGCCGGTGCCGTCGGCGCCGGCGTCTTTTTTGGAGTGCGGCGATTTATCGCCGCTTTTGACGGGAAAATTCATTTTCCCGCCCACGCCCGCCGGCGCCGATGTGGATATCGACACCCCTTTCACCGGCGATGGCGGGCAAATAAATTTGCCCGTCGAAAGCGGTGACAAGTCACCGCACTCCAAAAATAACGCCGGCGCAACTGCCGGCGTAACTGCCGCCGCGACTACCGCCGCGACCGCCGGCGCGGACGCCGGCGCCGGCGAATTTCACTGGGGGCCGAAATACGCGCAGCGCTGGTTCCGGCTCGCGCTGCCGGCGCCGCCGGCGGGCGACACGCGCACGCGCTGGCTCGAATGGCGCGATCAGGCCGAGGCCACGCTTTACCTCGACGGCGTCCCTTACTCCGGCCTCGACCTCGCGCACAAATACTGCCCGCTGCCGGCCGGCGGCACCAGCGGCACCGGCACCGACAGCGGCGCCGGTGGCACTGGCAGTGGCGGCGGCGCCGGCATCATCGCTGGCGGCACCACCGGCCCCATCGCCGGCGGCACCGGTGGCGGCGTCGCCACAGGCATCACTGCTGACACCATCACCGGCGGCACCATCACCGGCGGCACCATCACCGGCGGCACCGGCACCGGCGGAGGCTGCATCACCGGCGGCACCGCCGCCGCCGCGCGCGAGGTGTTAATCGAGGCGGTGTGCATCCGCTCCGCCGTCTGGCTCGACGGCACGCCTTCGCCACTCGACGAGCGCGGCAGCCGCTTCGCGCCGCCGCGGCTCTGGACGCGCGACGACCTGGCGTGGGACGCGTGGAACGATTTGCGCGTGCTGCTCGACGTGCTGGAGGCGGAGCATCGCGATTTCCAGCCGCCCGCGTCCGTCGGGCCGCCGCCGAAGGGGTTCGCCGACCTGGTGCGGTTCACGCCGCCGGTGTTCCGCGCCAGCCCGCTTTTCCGGCGCTGGTGCCGGCTGCTCGACCGGGCCGTGGATGTGCTCGACCGCGACGGGCTGCCCGCGTTTTCGGCGGAGTTGAAAAAGATCTACCGCGACTTCCCCGCGGAACCGGGCGCGCTCCGCGCGGTGCTGACCGGGCATGCGCACATCGACCTCGTGTGGCTCTGGCCGGAGCGCGTGGGCGAATTCAAGACCGTCCACACCTGGGCGACGCAGACGCGGCTGCTGCGGGAGTATCCGGAGTTCCGCTTCGGCCATTCGCAGCCGGCGGGCTACGAGGCGGTGCGCCGCCACGCGCCGGCGTTGCACGGGCGCGTGCGCGGGCTCATCGCCGCGGGGCGCTGGGAGGCGACCGGCGCGGGTTACGTGGAGTGCGACACGCAGCTCCCGTGCGGCGAGGCGTTGCTGCGCGGGCTGCGCATCGGGCAGCGGGAGTTTGCGGCGTTGCGCGGCGGGGGGCGCGCGCGGGTGTTCTGGCTGCCCGATGTTTTCGGCTACAGCGGGTGCATGCCGCAGCTTTTGCGCGGCACCGGCGTCGAGGGTTTTTTCACAAGCAAACTTTCCTGGAGCACGGTGAACCGGTTTCCGCACACGAGCTTCCGCTGGCGCGGGGCCGACGGCTCGGAGGTCGCGGCGCATGTCGTGCTGCTGCATGATTACAACGAGGCGGTGGACATCCGCCGTCTGCGCGAGGACGCGCTGCACCACCAGCAGGCCGCCGTGCATCCCGAGTTTCTGGTGCCGACGGGCTACGGCGACGGCGGCGGCGGGCCGACGGAGGAGATGCTTGAGCGTGCGCGCCGGGTGCGCGACCTTGCCGGCGCGCCGCGCGCGGGCTGGGGCGGCATCGAGGCGTTTTTCGACCGGTTGCTCGCGGTGCGCGAGGAGCTGCCGGCGGTGACGGGCGAGCTGCTGCTGGAGCTGCACCGCGGCGTGTTCACGACGCACGGGCGGCTGAAGGCGGCGTTTCGCGCGCTGGAGCGCGCGTTGCAAATCCAGGAGGCCGCGCACGCCGCGGCCGGCGCGGGGCCGGTGGACGGGCGCGCGTGGCGGCGGCTGGTGTTTTCGCAGTTTCACGACCACATCACGGGCAGCTCGATCTGGGAGGTTTACGCGCGGGCGGTTCCCGAGCTGGAAGGGCTCGCGGCGGAGGCACTGCGCGGCGCGGCTGCGGTGCTGGGCGGCGCGGCGGAGGAGGCGCTTGTGTATCCGGAAAACAAATACGGCGATGACGGTGACGGCGGCGATGGCGGCGGCGCGCCCGGCTGGTTCAACCCGCTCGCGGTGACGCGCCTGTGGACGGACGGCGGGCGGTGTTACGAGCTTCCGCCGCTTTCGGGCGCGCCGGTCGGGCGGCTGAAGAGAGTCGCGGCGGACGCGCCGCGCGCCGGGGCGGGTTTTTTGGAAAACGAGCGCGTGCGCGCCGAGTT
>JAITDF010000597.1 GCA_031282705.1 Opitutaceae bacterium
CGCCCCCCCCGCCATTTTGGCGGCGACGGGCGGCGCCCCCGCATCGCCGCCATCCTCTCCCCGTTCGAGCAGACCTGGTTTTTCCCCGACGGCCTGCCCGCCGCCGCCGCCGCGCACGGCCTCCCGGAAATCACCCTGCACCCCGCCCCCGACCCCGAAGAAAAAACCCCCGCCCCCTGGGCATGGCGGGAGTTTTTGGAACAAGAACGCCCCGACGTCCTCATCGGCGGCTGGGACATGCCCGGCCTGCCCGCCCCGGACGAAGACGGGCGCGCCGCCACCCCCGCCTCCCCCTCTCCCTCCCCCGCCGCCATCGCCGCCACCGCCGCCGCCGCCACCGCCGCCACCGCCATCGCCGCCCCCGCCGCCGCCCCCGCCATCCCGCGCCCACTCTGGCCCGGCTACCTCTGCTTCCTCACCGGCACCCTGCGCAAAAAAATCCCCCGCCGCTGGATTGAACAAGGCCTGCTCGTCTCCAACTGGGGCGACTCCATCAGCCGCACCGTGGCCGAATCCGCGCTCATGCTCATCCTCGCCGCCCTGCGCTGCGTGGCCGCCAGCCAGCACAACCTCCACCACGCCGGCGGCTGGAAACTCCCCCGCCGCCCCGAGCAAAGCCTCTTCGGACGCCGCGTCGGCCTCCACGGCTTCGGCCGCGTGGCGCAAGCCCTCGCCCGCCTCCTGCGCCCATTCGAAGTCTCGCTGCGCACCTTCGCCCCCGGCACGCCGCCGCCCGTGTTTTCCGAGCACGACGTGCACCAATGCGCCACGCTCGAGGAACTGTTCTCCACCTCCGACGTCCTCGTCGAACTCGCCCCGCTCAACGACCGCACCCAGGGAATCATCGGGCGCGACCTGCTGGAGCTGCTCCCCGAAGGCGCGGTGTTCGTGAACACCGGGCGCGGGCGCGTGGTGCGCGAAGCCGAGCTGCTCGAAGTCGCGCTCGCCCGCCGCCTGCGCGTGGCGCTCGACGTGTTCGAGACCGAGCCCCTCCCGGCGGGCTCGCCCCTGCGCGCGCACCCGGAGATCCTCCTCATGCCGCACCAAGGCGGCCCCACGCTCGACCGCTGCCGCGACGCCGGCGATTTCGCCCTCCGCCAAATCGCCGCCTGGCTGCGCGGCGGGACGCCCTCCGCCCTCATCACCCTGCCCGTATGGGACATGTCATCCTGACCCCGGGAGACACGGAATGCACCGCACACCGGATTGCGTGTCACGGGCGCCCCGCCCTGCTAATTCCCAGCGTCCCGCAATTCCGCCCCGCCCTCGCCCTCGCCCCACACCGCATGGCGGAACCAGCCGTCCCGCGACAGATTGAGCGTGCCGAACGACTCCGGCGACATCCCCTGCCCACCAATCACCACGATGCGCCGCGCGGAGTTTTTCGGATGGCGGACGACCGCCTGAATCACCGCATCGCCGCCGAACCACGACCGTTCGCCCAGCGCGACGCCGTCCCCGGTTATCTTCACCCCCAATCCCAATCCTTCGTCCAATTCGCGCCAGACCGCGTTCGTCCGCGCGCTGCCGATGAGCACGAGATTGGAGTTCCGCATCTCCTCCTCCGCCAGTTCGCTGTCCATGACCACGCGGCACGGCGCGAAATGCGTTTTCCGCCACCCCGCCAGCACCGCCTTCGCGATGGCGGCATTGGCCGCGCTCTCCTCGTCGCTCCCCTCCGTCCCGCGCACCACCCAAAACTTCTCCGTCAGCGCCTCCTGCACCGACTCCCGCCGCCCCGCGCGAGGCACGCCGTCCTCCCAGCCGGTCTCGCTGCGCTGCCGCGCCGCCCATTCCATCAAATCCTCCCACGCGCCCAAATGCGCGGCTTCCCGCCTTGGCGGCGTCTCAAACCGCACCGGCGCGCCTGCCCGCCCGGCCTTGGCCACGAATGCTTTTGATGTTTTTAAATCCCCATGCCCCGGTTCATTGCCACCGTCGTTGATAATAAAAACATCGGGGGTTTTTCTTTTTAGAAAAGCATCCATCCGGTCCTGTTGCAGGAACCAATCCCTGAAATCCTTTTCCCTTGAAAATACCCTTACCAAGTTTCTCGGCATGTTTTGATCAAGGGTGAACTCCGGATTCAGGAGGGCAATCCCCGCAAAGCGCCCCGGCCACGCGGAGCAGGCGTTAAATGCTAGCGGAACGCCGCCGCACATGGACATCAAAACCACGCGCTTGCGGTCATAATTGTAATTTTGTCCGACCGCTTCCAGCACCTCCGCTAGATGCGCGTTTTCCATTGGAAGTCCGGTCGGCTGGTTGTGATAACCCGGCCACAGCAAAATAACACCATGGCGCCGCGCGAGCTTGGCCATGCGATCCGCCAGATGATGGTCGTTCAGAAACGCGCTTTCCACAAAGGGTTTGGCGGCGGAAACCGGCGTGGGTAGCACGACCGCCAGCGGCATCGGCTTGCCGTCTTTCGCATACTCATCGGGAACATACATGCGATGGCATTGTTGCGATTCGTCAATTTTAGAAACAAAACCGTTCAAATGCAGGCCCGTGACATGGGCGAACGGTTCGACTCCCCCGCGGACCCTCGCCAACGCTTCGCGCGTAATCCATAATTCGTGCACCAGTCGTCGCATCCAGTGGCGGCCGCCGACGGCATTGAGCAAATCACCTCCCGGCTGTCTCGCAGGGGGATGTTCGAATTCAGATGCCAGCCGATCAAGCCGGGCTCTGAGCGCGGGAAATCCCCCATGCTCCCGCAAGCGGGCGGGCAGCATGTCTATTTCTGAAATGGTGCCGCAAAGCTCACTCTCCGGATTTCCAACCAGCAGCTTTTCATAATAAACCATATTATCAACCTCAAGCACCAGTTTGTGCGGTCCGGTTTGTGCCACCGCCTTGTCCCATTGCACTTTGTTGTTCGCGATTATTCCCATGCGCCTGCCACCAATTGCATAGACGCAACCTTGATATTTTACAAAAGGAAGCACTCCCAGCCCCCTAGGTGCCACCGTTGCCGGCTCGTCAAATGAGGAAAAGAGATTCTTTTGGAGAATGAATTTTTCCAACGGCGCTTGGGCGGCAAGTGACGCGGGAACATATTCCTTCCATAAAAGGGACAAATGCGTTTTGAATCCCCACAGTGTGTCCTGCTTCGGAATCTTTATCACCACCAGGTTGTTTCCTATATCAAGCGGAAAAGTAACCGAAAGATCATAGACAAACAACCGCCTCACCCTTTTGGTAATCAGGACGGGCTTGCCGTTGACAAACACTTTCGGGGCGCCCGCGCAACCAAGCAATATCCGCGTTCTGCTTTTTTTGTCCGAGGTTACATTGAACGCCGCATAAGCCACCATGCCGCCCTTTTCCTTTGATTCCGGCTGGCCAAACACATAATCAAAGTCAACAAACTGGCGCCGTTCGTTCATGGCAAACCAGCCGGGATGGACGGGATTCGCGCCCTCTCGAATTCCGGCGGCTTTAATCTTCTCAGAAAATTCGTCCACACTGGCGATATCCTCACCCAGGCCGACGCGCTTCAAATAATCAATTTTGTCAATATCCTCGCCCGGCTTGATTTGAAAAGGCCCGATAACCAGATGATTTTCCACATCGGTACCTTTGGTTTCAGAAACAGCCACTGGCAGGTGAACACCCTCCGCTTTCTCGGGTGCTTCCCGTGGCGCGGCTTGGGCGCACTGCGCCAGCAGAAGAATCATTGCAAAACCAACTTGGAGGAATCGTGTCATGACATTTCCGAATCAAAACGCCTCTTTGCTAGGGCCGGGGATTGGAGGGATGGCCTCCGTGTCGTCCGCCGCCGGTCGGGTGAATGACACGGAGGCCGTCCCCACAGTAATAGCGGATTTTCGTTTCATAATTGGTATCACGTGTCAGTTTATGGGAATTGTCCTCCCGTTTCTTGATTCCCACCGCAGGCGCTTCCAGCCCCCGTCCGGTGGTTTCATTTTCATTGTCACCCGGTTTCCGTCGCGGGAATAGGCATATCGGGTGTCGTTGATTTTCTCCACGCTGAACGGTTTTTTATAAAAGGAATCACCTCGACCGTATCCCTTGTTTTTTCGCCATGAAACAGTCATGTCTTCCGCCCCGATTCGTTTTACCCGTTCCACCAAACCGTCCTTGTTATAGGAAAATTCGATGATCGCGGCGCCGATTTCCTCGTCGATGACCCGCGTCATCCGCCCCTGTCCGTCCTCGGCAAATCCATAGCGGTCGTTCCCGCGGCGCAATGCCGCCGGGTTTCTATTTGCACTCCATTCCACCGCCGCGAGCCGCCGGCGCCCGGCCCGGATTTCGGTGATTTTGCCGCCGCCGGCCCTGACCGCGAAAAGTTTGTTTTCCGGGCTGCGTATCACGGACAAGCCGCCGTTTTTATAACCCAGCTCCCAGCTTTCGCTCCTCACCCATGCGTCCCCCGCCTCATTCCATCCCGCCAGGACATTGTTTAATCGGGCATACTTTGGAAAGCGGGAGGGAAAGCCGTCCATCTGGATGGCAGGCGGGATTTTCGGGACCGCATCCTCTTTGGCGAAAGCGGACATCCTGCCGCCGCCCGGCGTTTCCCAAAAAAATTCGCCGGCCTCGCGCTCCCACGCGGAGGTCTCGAAAGGCCGCAAATGAAACCGGCTGCCCGTGGCCGCGTAATCCCCCGCCTCCGTGGCGTGCTCAAGAACCACCTCGAAGGAAATCCCCTCAGAAAGTTCGACGGTGCCTATTTTGATGCGCAAAAACAAATCCCCGTCCTGATTCATATTGCCCAGCGTCAGCCTCTGGACGGGCAGGAACGGACCGGCCTGAACAATTCCCGCGCACAACAAAAGCAGCAGCCCGATGAAAAGACACCGGCTCCCAATCCGCAGGGTTTGTGTGGCACGCGCGTCCCGCCCGCGCGGCTTGCGTGGCATGGGCGACCCGCCCATGTGACGGCGCTCCGCGCCGCCATCCCCGAAAAACATGGGCGGGGACGCCCATGCCACCCAACCCGCCCAATCCCACGGACGGGACACCCGCGCCGCCCGGACTCCCCAAATATAAAATGCCGTCATCACCAGAAAAACCCTTTCGCCTGATGGATGACCTCCATGCCGCAGAAACCGCCGGGCGACCCGCTTTCCCGCCGCGTGACGTCTTAGCGGGTTTCATTTCGCCACGCGGCATCGCGCCCCGTGCTGTCGTATCGAGGCAGCCAGACCGTCATCGAAACACCCTCGGGCGCCCCGGCCATCCCACCGCGCGGGTGAATCGCAAACCAACGTCTCGCCCCGGTCGGCGGCAGCAGGGGCAGCCACCGCGCGGCGTCGCCAAACACGGCGATGTCATAATCGCCCGCGGGCAGGGTTTCGGGCAGGGCGCGCCTTGGGTCAAGAATCAGAAACTCGCGATACAGCGGACTGGCCGCCAGCAT
>JAITDF010000711.1 GCA_031282705.1 Opitutaceae bacterium
CTCGGCGAGACCGCCCTGCCAAAATCTGCCGACTGCGTAACATCAGTTATACGACTCATGCCGATTCATGCCGGTTTGCATCGGCCCAAAGCCGGAGCCGCCGCGCCCGCGCCCTTCGCGCCCCGCGCGGTTAATTTTATAATTTCCCCGTAACATTTCCCCGCCCGTCTTTTCCAACGAATTCCAACACCGATGAAGAAAACCACAACCAAACGGGGCGCTCGCGCCGCGATTCCATTTGTCTCCATGCTCGCCGCCGGCGCGATCATGCTCGGCCTCCCCGGCTGCGGAAAACCGGGCGCGCCGCAGGGCCCCGGCGCGGCGGGCGGGCGGGCGCCCGGCATCGAGGTCGGCGTGGTCACGCTCAAGGCCCGGCCGGTCACGCTGCGCAAGAAACTGCCGGGCCGCACGGCCGCCTGCCGTGTCGCCGAGGTGCGCGCGCGGGTGAACGGCATCGTGCAAAAACGGCTCTTCACCGAGGGCGCGGAGGTGCGCGAGGGCGAGCAGCTTTACCAGATCGACCCAGCGCCGTATGAGGTCGCGCTGGCCTCCGCCCGCGCCGCGCTCGCCCGCTCCGAGGCGAGCCTCGCCTCGGCCCGCGCGCAGGCCGGGCGCTACGCCGCGCTGGTCCGCGACAACGCCATCAGCCGGCAGGATTACGACAACGCCCTGGCGCAGCAAAAGGCCCTTGAGGCCGACGTCGCCGCGGGCAGGGCTGCGGTGGAGAACGCCGAAATCAACCTCGCCTACACGAAGGTTTACGCGCCCATCTCCGGCCGCATCGGCAAGTCCGAGGTCACCGAGGGCGCCTACGTCCAGGCCGGCGCGGCCACGCTCATGGCCGTCGTGCAGCAGCTCGACCCGATCTACGTGGACATCGAGCAGGCCGCCGGCCAGGCGCTCAAACTGGCGGCGGACCGCAAGAGCGGCGCGCTCCGCGTCACGCCCGGGCAGGCGGCGAAAGTGCGGCTGTTCCTCCACGACGGCAGCGAATACGGCCACGAGGGAAGGCTCCGGTTCACCGACATCACCGTCGGGCCGTCCACCTCGTCGGTGCTGCTGCGCGCCGAGTTTCCGAACCCGGCCGGCGACGGCGCCATGCCCGCGCTGCTGCCCGGCCTGTTCGTGCGCGCCGAGATCATCGAGGGCACGAGCCCGGAGGCCGTGCTCGTGCCGCAGCAGGGCGTGTCGCGCAACCAGAAAGGCGAGCCCACCGCGCTGGTCGTCGTGCCGCGCGACGGCATGCAGTTTGTCGAACGCCGCGTCATCAAGACGGAGCGCACCATCGCCGACCACTGGCTGGTCACCGACGGGCTGAAGGCGGGCGAGCAGGTCGTCGTCGAAAACCTCCAGATTCTCCAGCGCGTCGGCCTGGCCGTCCCCGTGAAGCCCGTCCCCGCCGGGCAATCCATCGGCTCGCTGCCCGTCCGGGAGCCGGACGTCGAGTGAGCCGCCCCGCGCGAAACCACCGCAACCCACACCGGAAAAGGAAGATTCTCCATGGCTAAATTTTTCATCGACCGGCCCGTCTTCGCATGGGTCATCGCCATCTTCATGATGCTCGCGGGCCTGCTCTCCATCTCGCGGCTCCCCGTCTCGCAGTATCCCGAAATCTCGCCGCCGACCGTCTCGGTCTCCACGGTTTATCCCGGCGCCTCCGCGCAAACCGTGCAGGACTCCGTGGCGCAAATCATCGAGCAGCAGATGAACGGCATCGACAACATGCGCTACATGTCGTCCACCAGCAACAGCGACGGCAGCCTCACGCTCACCCTCACCTTCGAGCAAGGCACCGACCCCGATGTCGCGCAAATGCAGGTGCAAAACAAAATGCAGCTCGCCATCCCCCTCCTCCCGAAAGAGGTGCAGGACCAGGGCGTAAACGTGCGCAAATCGGCGAACGACATGCTCATGGTCGTCGGCTTCTACTCCGCCGACGGCAACATGAACGAGTCCGACCTCGGCGACTACATCGCCACCGCCATCCAGGACCCCATCAGCCGCCTGCCCGGCGTCGGCGAGGCCACCTTCTTCGGCTCCAAATACGCCATGCGCATCTGGCTCAACCCCGACGCGCTCGTCAATTACAACCTCGGCGTCAACGAAGTCATCGCCGCCATCAGCGCGCAAAACGCCCAGGTGGCCGTCGGCGAGCTGGGCGGCGCGCCCGCCGTCCCCGGCGTGCGCCTGAACGCCTCCATCATCGCCCAGGAACGCCTGAAATCCGTCGAGGATTTCACGAACATCCTCGTGCGCGCCGCGCCCGACGGCTCGCAAGTGCGCCTCGGCGACATCGCCCGCATCGAGAAGGACCGCGACAACTACCTCTTCCGCTCCCGCTACAACGGCCGGCCCGCCACCGGCCTCGGCATCCGCCTGGCCAGCGGCGCCAACGCGCTCGCCACCTCCGACCTCATCCACCAGGAAGTCCGGCGCCTGTCCCGCTACTTCCCCGAGGGCATGAAAGTCGTTTACCCGATGGACACCGCGCCGTTCGTGCGCATCTCCATCGAGGAAGTCGTGCGCACGCTCATCGAGGCCATCGTGCTCGTGTTCCTGGTGATGTTCCTCTTCCTGCAAAACATCCGCGCCACCCTCATCCCCACCATCGCCGTGCCCGTGGTGCTGCTCGGCACCTTCGCGGTCATGGCGGCGTTCGGCTTCAGCATCAACATGCTCACCATGTTCGGCCTCGTGCTCGCCATCGGCCTGCTCGTGGACGACGCCATCGTCGTGGTGGAAAACGTCGAGCGCGTGATGGCCGAGGAGGGCCTCTCGCCGCGCGAGGCCACGAAAAAATCCATGGGCCAGATCACCGGCGCGCTCGTCGGCATCGCGCTCGTGCTCGCCGCCGTCTTCGTGCCGATGGCGTTCTTCAGCGGCTCGACCGGCGTCATCTACCGCCAGTTCTCCATCACCATCGCCTCGGCCATGGGGCTGTCCGTCATCATCGCCATCGTGCTCACGCCCGCGCTTTGCGCGGCCATCCTGAAACCCGCCGCGCCCGGCGGGCACGCCGCCCGGCGCGGCTTCTTCGGCTGGTTCAACCGCAACTTCGAGCGCGGCACCCGCCTCTACGAACGCGGCGTCGGCGGCATCGCCTCGCGCCCCCTGCGCTTCCTGCTCCTCTACGCGCTCATCACCGCCGCGCTCGGCTACACCTTCATGCGCATCCCCAAGGCCTTCCTCCCCGACGAGGACCAGGGCTTCGCGATCATGCAGGCCTCCCTCCCCTCCGGCGCCACGCAGGAGCAGACGCTCGCCGTGCTCAAGTCCATCGAGGACTATTTCCTCACGCAGGAAAAGGACTCCGTGGAGGCCATCTTCACCGTCGCCGGCTTCAGCTTCGGCGGCCGCGGCCAGAACGCCTCGATGGGCTTCGTCAAACTGCGCGACTGGAGCCAGCGCAAACGCCCCGACCAGAAAATCAAGGCCGTCGTCGCCCGCGCCATGGCCCGCTTCTCGCAGATGAAAGTCGCCTTCCCCTTCGTGCTCGTGCCCCCCGCCATACCCGGCCTCGGCACCTCCTCCGGCTTCGAAATGCGCGTGCAGGACCGCGAAGGCATCAGCCACGAAGACTTCGCCCGCCAGCGCGACCAGCTCCTCACCATCGCCTCGCGCGACCCCAGCATCGGGCGCGACGTGCGCTTCAACGGCTTCGAGGACACCCCCCAGTTCCACATCGACGTTGACACCGCCAAAGCCTCCGCCCTTGGCCTCGCCGTCGCCGACATCAACCAGACCCTCTCCGCCGCCTGGGCCTCCACCTACCTCAGCGACTTCGTGGACCGCGGCCGCACCAAACGCGTTTACCTCCAGGGCGACGCCCCCTACCGCATGGTGCCCGGTGACCTCGGCCACTGGTATGTCCGCAACAACCGCGGCGAAATGGTCCCCTTAAACGACTTCGCCAACGTCCACTGGGAATACGGCCCCCCCTCGCTCGAACGCTTCAACGGCTTCCCCTCCTTCACCATCCAAGGCTCCGCCGCCCCCGGCAAAAGCAGCGGCGAAGCCATGGACGCCATGCGCCGCCTCGTCGAAAACGAACTCTCCGGCAACATCGGCCTCGCCTGGAGCGGCCTCTCCTACGAGGAACAACTCTCCGGCGACCAGGCCCCCTTCCTCTACGCCATCTCCCTGCTCGTCGTCTTCCTCTGCCTCGCCGCCCTCTACGAAAGCTGGACGGTGCCCTTCTCCGTCATGCTCGTCGTCCCCCTCGGCATCATCGGCGCCACCCTCGCCGTCCTCCTGCGCGGCCTCACCAACGACGTTTACTTCCAAGTCGGCCTCCTCACCACCGTCGGCCTCTCCGCCAAAAACGCCATCCTCATCGTCGAATTTGCCCGCGACGCCTTCGAGGGCGGCATGGGCCTCCTGGAAGCCGTGGCGCACGCCGCGCGCCTCCGCCTCCGCCCCATCCTCATGACCTCGCTCGCCTTCGGCTGCGGCGTCATCCCCCTCGCCATCTCCACCGGCGCCGGCTCCGGCTCCCAAAACGCCATCGGCACCAGCGTGCTCGGCGGCGTCGTCACCGGCACCCTGCTTGCCATCTTCTTCGTCCCGATGTTCTTTGTCTTCGTGACAAAACTCTTCCGCGCCGACCGTCGCGTCGCCGCCCGAAACGCCGCCATGAAAACCGGGACCGACGCCGGACACTGACCGCGCCGGCGTATCAACAATCCGAATGCACCGCATCACCCATCCGATGAATTTCCAACCCGCCGCCCAACCGCCACTCCCGCGCCGCATCG
>JAITDF010000725.1 GCA_031282705.1 Opitutaceae bacterium
TGCCCCTCCCCGAAAATGCGTTCTACGACAGGCGTGTTTTTGTCACCCATTTCATTGAGATGCCGGACGCTCGCGCGAGAGAGGGGCGGCCCGGCGTGGCGTTCGCCGGGTTTTGTCCATCCCCACCAATTGCCCGGCGACGCACCTCCGTCGAGCATGCCGGAGCCGGTCACGGCGATGTTTTCCTGCCCGTGAGCGTGGATGAGCGGCGAATAATTCATGCACTCGATGCCCTCCCAGCGGGTGGGAACGGCGGGGAGATACGCGGCGGGATCGGTGGAAAAAACAAGCATGGCGCCTTCGCTCACGTGGAGATTGACATTGCTTTTCAGGTGGATGGCTCCGGTGAGAAAAATGCCGCCGGGAATGACGACACGGCCTCCGCCGGCCTCGTGGCACGCGGCGATGGCACTGGCGATGGCGGCGGTGCAATCGTGCGCGCCGCCGGGCCTCGCGCCGAATCGCGCGTCGGTGATGATAAAATCACGGGCGGGAAACAAAGGCGCATTTATTTGCGCGAGAATCGCCGGCACCGCGTTCCACGGATCGTCGTGGAGTGCTGCGCTGGAGACCGACTGAAGAAGCACTGCAAAAAACAACGCGATGCCTGGGAGGAAAAATCCATGACTTGGCATGGGAATAAAAGACGATTTTCTAAGTCGGTCGATCCGTCCGGAATCCAATATATTATATAGGTATGTCATATACAATGTGATTGATTTCTCGTCCGCAGACATCAGGGAGCCTCCAGTTCTCCTTCTGCGACAGGTTGCACAAGCGGGAAAGCCGTGCTGGTGACGCGTGCGGAGGCCATGAGCCGAGCAAAATATTCGATCCTGCCGGAATTTTGAGAGGAAAGATTGCTCTTTTCCTCCGGATCGCGGGAAGAGTCGTGGAGTTCAAGTGCGGCGCGAGAGGGCGTGCAGACCGGCGAGCCAGCATAGTGCCGCGTCATGATCATGCCCTCGCGGGCGAGCCGGTCTATGTTGGGTGTGTTGAAGCTGGCCTGCCCGTTGAAGCCGGCATCACCATAACCGGCGGCGGCGAGTATGAATATGATATTGGGACGAGCCGGCGCGGCTTCGCGCTCAGTGGCTTGCGCAGGGCCGGATGACAGCACGACTGCGGAGGCGGCAATACCCGATAGAAATGAGGCCAGGTGCGTGGCAGGAGTTTGCATGGCGATTTTGGCAATCAGTGTGTGAAATTTAAAAAATCGGACAGGCAGTTACGGGGGACTTTAAATCATCCGGAATCAATCGGCTGGCTCGAAAATTTTATCGAGTTGCTTCATGCCCTTGATGGCGCGGGCGGGGAGAAATTCACCGTTTGGGCCGAAAGCGAGGAGTGCCTCGGCGGGCTCAACCGTGCATGCGGACTCGTCGACTTCACCCTTTGCATTTTGGACCGCCGCCAAATCCATGCCCAGATGCGCGGCAAAGAATGAATACACGGCCTTCCGCTTGCTCGGACCGTAATCGTGGCCCTCCCGGGGGAAGTGCACGTTGACCACGGCCTCCGTTTTCCCGTAAAGACCATAGACGTGCCTGAGAAAAGGATACTCCACATCGGGCACGCCGGCCGTCCAGTCGCCGCCATCCGACAGCACGAGTTGGGGGCGCGGCGCGGCAAGGGCGGCAAGCTCGGCATTGTTCATGCCGCCCGCGGCCAGGTGGATGGGCCGCCCGCTTTCGCATGGACAGCCGCCGTCGAAATGCGCCGACACCATGACGACCGGCGCGCTGACGCCCACGCGGGCGTCAATCGCGGCGAGCATCATCGTTTGCGAGCCTCCACCAGAGGCGCCGGTGACCGCAATCCTGCCGGGGTCTATTTCCGGAAGTTTTGAAAAATAATCGATGATGCGGATGCCATTCAGGATTTGCATGGTTTGCGCCATCGGGGTGCGGTGCGCGGCGGCATCGAATTGCAGGAGCGATTCGCCCCAGGCAAACAGGTCGTAGGAAACCGCCCACGCGCCCATGCGGGCAAACATCGCGCAGCGGATTTGCCGGTCGTCGCGATAGCGTCCGCCGGGAAAGTGCCCGTTGGGGCTGACGACGAGGGGGCATTTGCCGGCGGCGCGGCCGGGAATGTAAACGGAACCGCACACAAACACGCCGGGCAGCGTCTCGATGGCGAAGTTTTGCACGCGGTAGCCGTCCATGCTGCGCCCGGTGGTGAGGATGGGTTGCGTCCGGGGGGCGTCTGGCATGGGGGACAATCGCAGTGCGGCCAGCAGCGCCGGACGCAGGGCTCGCGCCTGCTTCTCCCATGCGGCCCTGTCCTTGTAGAGCGCGGCGAGGTATTGCATTTCCCGCGCCCCCTCGGCGGGCGAACGGCGCGGGTGATCGTAGGCGAGGAGCCGGTAGGTTTTCCCGGTTTCGTATTCAAACATCAGGTCGAAGGGCGTGAGCACATTGCGCAAGGATTCCTCCGCGCTGTAACGCCGGATGCGGTAGTCCGCGTAATCAAGCGTCTTGCCGTCGAGAAGCCCTTGGGGAATTTTGAGGTCCAGGTCGAACCGTTTCCGGATGTCCGCCACCACGTCGGCCAGCGGGCGCGACTGGCGGGGATTGTCGGTGCCGCTAGATGCCGCGGGCATCACCGCCGTAATGGCGAGGAGGAATAGCAAACTGTGTTTCATAAAAACATTCGTCTGTTTTGCACGGGAGATTTTCCCGGCAAGGTATGCAAGTTTCTATTTTCCGGACGGCACCAGGCGCCATTCGCCACCTTCGCGCGGGAGCATTTCCTGGGCGTTCACCTCACGGCGCCATTGGGCGAGCTTTGCGCGGAGCCTGACAACCATTTCCGGTTTTTGCGCGGCCATGTCGTTTTGCTGTCCGGGATCGGCGGAAATATCAAACAGGCTGGCCGCGGGGCCGACGCCGAGCAACGAACCCTCGTGCCATTCGATGAGCATGTGGTTGCCCTCGCGGATGGCCGAGCCCGGCTGGAATCCCCCCGCTTGATGATAATGCGGATAATGCCAGTAAAGCGCGCGGGACGGCAGCGCCGCGCCGATGGACAAATGAGCGAGCAGGCTCACCCCATCGGGAGGCAGGTCTGAAGTGTCGCAACCGGCCGCGTCCAGCACGGTGAAAAACACATCCTGCGTGATCGTGGGGGCGTCCGACAATATGCCCGGACGCACCTTGCCGGGCCAGCGCACGCACATGGGCACGCGCAGCCCGCCCTGCCAGAGGGACGCCTTGCCACCGCGAAACGGATACTGCGACTGAAGCTGCTCCAGGTTCCCGTTGTCGGAAATGAACATGACGAGCGTGCGGCGCGACAGGTCGAGCCGGTCCAGCGTGTCGAGTATGCGTCCGATGCCGGCATCCATGCGCTCGATCATCGCGGCCATGACAGCGTTGTTTTCCGCGCGCCCCGCCCCGGGTTTGTTCGCATACTTCGCGGTCAGCAACGGCTCCTCCACCAATGGCGTGTGCACGACGTTGTGCGCGACATAACAAAAGAACGGGCGGTCCCGGTTTGCCTGGATGAAATCGACGGCGTGGCCGGTGATGGCCCCGACGTTGTGGGCATCAGGCTCATCGAGTTTTTTGGGCGACGGTTTCCGGGCATGAAACACCACGTCGAATCCCTGCGACTCGGGATCCATGGGACGGCCCGGTTTGTAATCGTAATCCGGAGCGAGGTGCCATTTGCCAAACAGTCCGTTTATATAGCCGCGCTCACGCAGCCGTTCGGCGACAGTTTTCTCCGCCAGCGGCAGGCCCTGCTCCATCTTCGGCGTGACCAGCGCACGGCCTTCCCAAGCCGTGCCCGGGATGAAATCCGTGAGGTGCAGGCGCGCCGGGGCCTTGCCGGTCATGAGCGCGGCGCGCGACGGCGAGCAGACCGGTGCGGCGGCGTAAGCTTGGGTGAAGGCCGTCCCCTCGCGGGCGATGCGGTCGATGTTGGGCGTCTCATACCACGCGCCGCCGTGGTAACCGACCTGATTCCAGCCCATGTCGTCGGCGACAATGATGACGATGTTGGGCGGCATGCCGCCGTCCGCCTGCGCAGCGACTGCCCCCGGCGCCGTTGCCAGCGTGCCGAATGCAAGCCTTCCCAGGAAGTTGATGCTGGTTTGTTTTATATTATGTGTTCCCATTTTATAAAATTTATTGATTCCAGTGTGGATTTGTTTAACGTCCCCGGTGAAGGCGGATGCGCTTCCCCCCGCGCAACACGGCGAGCGTGGACAGTGCGACAAAATACCAGGACACGGGCGCGCCGCCGCCGCCGCTTCCAGTGTTTTTATTATGATTGCCGCCGTTTCCCTGGCTGGTTCCATCGCCTCCGGACAGGGCGGGCATGAGCGTGGTGACCAAATCGTCGGGCGCAATATGGCGGATGGCGGCGTTGCCGGTGTCGGCAACGTAGATGTTCCCGGAGTCGTCGAGCGCCAGATCGCGCGGATGGTCGAGGATGGCATCGGTGCCCGATCCGGCCTGGTGGCCGTGCGTCGGCTGTGCGCCG
The DNA here is from genome assembly GCA_031282705.1 of Opitutaceae bacterium. GTDB lineage: Bacteria > Verrucomicrobiota > Verrucomicrobiia > Opitutales > Opitutaceae > Termitidicoccus. Next base: position 4,492 of record JAITDF010000725.1, read on the forward strand.
GGACGGCCCGCGATGGTGCGAATTTCGCCCGTGGCGAGGTTGATTTCGCGAATGAGTGAATTGCCCGTATCCGCCATATACAAATAGCCGCCGTCAACCGCGATGCCGCGCGGCGAGCGGAAACGCGCTTGCGTCGTGGCGTTTCCATCGGAAAAGCCCGCCGTGCCCGCCGCGCCTGCGAGGGTGCGCACATCAAACGTGCCCGGTTCGATGGCGCGGAGAGTGTGGTTGCCGGTGTCGGCGACGTAGATCGTGCCGGACGTGGATACAGCGATGCCGGAGGGCAGTCGGAAACGCACTGCCGCGCCCGCGCCGTCCGCATCGCCGGCGTCGCCGTTCCTCGACCCCGCAATGGTGGACACGCTGCCGGCTGCGGTAATCATGCGGATGGCGTTATTTGCTGTATCGGCAATATAAATATTGCCGGCGGCGTCAGCGGCGACGGCATCGGGGCCGTTGAAGCGCGCCGCTGAAGCTGTCCCGTCAATAAAACCGGATTCCCCGGCCGAACCGGCGAGCGTGTCCACGGCGGCGCCGGGCGCAATGACACGGATGACATGCCCGGCGGTGTCGGCGACCGCCAGTTTGTGTCCCGGTGCAATGGCAAACCCGGACGGCATGTCGAAACGCGCCGCGACGCCAGTGCCATTGGCCGTCCCCGCCGCGCCCGGCGATCCGGAGAAGGTGGACAGCGTGCCAGAGGCAAGAAGTTGCACGGTGGAGAGCGCGTCGTCCGCAATGTATAAATTACCCGACGCATCCACCGCCAGCGCGACGGGATGCGGGTAGCGTTCGTCTTCCTCGACGCGCAGCATGGCGGCGTTGCTGGCCATCGGGGCACCGACACCGTTTGCCGCGACAAAACGAAACTGCCAGCCGGACATGTCCATCCCGACCCCGGAGACGCGCAATGTGTCCGTGCCGGCGCCGCTGTATATTCCGCCATCGGTGATTGTTTGCCAAGGCGCTCCGGAACCGGTTGCGAGCACCTGCCATTCATAACCCGGCGCGGGATTACCGTTCGCCCGGGCGGTCAGCACCAAATCGTGTCCGCTGACCACGACTTGATTTGAAAGCCGCTGCAACCCTGAGGCGGGCGCCTCCAACGCATACACCGTCCGTCCGTCCGTTGATATTCCGTTTTTTGTCATGATAATGATATTTCCCCCTGCCGGCGCGCTTGCGGGAATCATGATGTCCAGCTTTTCCGCCGATTCACGCGTCCACGCGGCGGGAACGCCGCCCACGAGCACTTCGGCAATATCATAAAAATGGGCGCCCTCAATGGTCGCCATGCCACCGGGCGCGAGTGCGCCGGGAGAAACCGCCGTGATGGCGGGACGCGTCGCAAAGCCGGTGATCTGTCTGGAGGCGGCGACAAGCGGTTCGAGACGGAGGCGTTCGGTTTTTTGTCTGGGCGCCTCGGTGCCGAGAAGGCGCATGAGGCCGGCGTTGTCCTGATAGGTGTCGTTCAAATGGCAGAGAAGCTCCCAATGGATGTTGAGGTCGAGGCGGTGGGCGATGCGGAAATCGAGAAGCGCCTGCGCCGCCTCGCGCTGCTCCGCCCCGCCGGCGGTGCTGGCGAGGCGGTTGGCGACGATGGCGCGGCGGGCAAGGCGGTTGTGCCGGTTGGCAAGCTGGAGCGCCTGGATGCGCGCGCGCCGCCGCGTGTCGAGCGGGG
>JAITDF010000006.1 GCA_031282705.1 Opitutaceae bacterium
CGCCGCGAGCACCACGAGGCAAACGACGGCGGTCCCGGCGAGACCGCCCTGCCAAAATCTGCCGACTGCGTAACATCAGCTACTAATCGTTCTCGTTCTCGAGGTGCCGCGAAAGGAAAGAGAGAACGAGGAACGATAACGATTGGGGACGGGCATTCTTTATTCTTCCGCCCGTCGCGCCCGCCTGCTTCCATGCGTGCCTTATGCGCATCGTCATCCTTGGTTCCGGGCGCGGCAGCAATGCCGCCGCCATCCTTGAAGCCGCCGGACGGAATCGCCTGGGCCGGGCCCGCGTCGTCCAGATTTTCTCCGACAAACACGGCGCCGGCATCCTCGCCCTCGGCCCGCGCTTCGGCGTGCCCGCGGCCTTCCTCGACCCCGGCCCGTTCAAGACCAAATTCGACGACGCCGGCGAGACCCGCTACATCGAAGCCATCCGCGCCCTCGACCCCGGCCTCCTCGTCCTCGCCGGCTTCATGCGCATCCTCAAACCCCGGTTCATCGACGCCTTCCCCCGCAAAATCATCAACCTCCACCCCAGCCTCCTGCCCAGCTTCCCCGGCCTCGACGGCATCGGCCAGGCCTGGCGCCGCGGCGTGAAAATCACCGGCTGCACCGTCCACTACGTCACCGCCGAGGTGGACGGCGGCCCCATCATCGACCAGGCCGCCGTCCGCATCGAGGAAACGGACACCCTGGAAACGCTCGAACGGAAAATCCACGCCGCCGAGCACGCCCTCCTGCCCGCCGTCATCGCGCGTCTGGGCGAAGCCCCCTCGCGATAAGCCGCACCCGGAGGGGCGGCCTCCGTGCCATCCGGCCCCGCCCGGCGCCCGCCGCGGTTTCGGCGAAACTCCCATGCCTCCCATATCTCCCAGACCTCTCATATCTCCCATGCCTCCCATTCTCCGGTGAGCCCCCCCCCCGCCGCGCTCCCGCGCAACACCCATTGGCCATTATCCTCAAAACCAGGCTCGCCCCCGGCCCCGCGCACTGTTTTATTCGCAATCCGAGCCACCACATCCTCACATCCATATGCCCCCGGCACCACACTCCCGACCACGCCTCCTTTGCCCGCGCCGCCTTTGCCATTTTCATGGCCTGATTTTTGCCGCGGCCGCATTGTTTTGCGCCACCCTCGCCCCCCTTTCCGCAAAACCCAAGAAAAACCCCGCCGCGCCTCCCGCCGAGGTCGTCGAACTTGAAAGACTCACCGTCACCGACTCGCGCGAACTCCCGCCCCCCGAGGAGTGGAGCTACACGACGATCCCCGGCTTCGAGGTGCTCTCCAACGCCTCCACCCGCGCCTCCCAGCGCCTCATGCGCGACTTCGCCATATTCCGCGACGCGCTCGGCATCGTCTGGCCCATCCAGTTCCGCGACCCGCCCCCCTCCGCCATCATCCTCTGCGGGCGCAACAACGCCTTCGCCCAATTCCTCCCCGCCCCCGCCGACCCCGCCGACGCCAGGGCGGACGCCACCCCGGTCGATATCGGCCGCGCCAGCCTCACGCTGATCAACCGCGAGCAGGGATTCATCGTCATGGATTTGCAGACCAAGAGCCTCGACCTCGACCCAAGCATGCTCGGCATGGATGTCGCCGACACCGGCCTCGCCTCCTTTGAAATCGACCACTACGCGCAACTCTACCGCGAATACGTGCGCTACCTCCTCAGCCAGTTCGGCGCGACGCTGCCGCCGTGGTTCGAGGAAGGACTCTGCCAGATCATCATGAAGATGGACGTGGACAAACGCACCATCATCTTCGGCAAAATCGACGACCCCGACGATTATCCCACCTCGCGCGGCACCGGCACCGGCGCGGGCGCGGGCGCGCCCCCGTTGCTCGCCGCCGATGACGATGACTCCGGCGACTCCTCCGACCCCGGCTTCATCGGCAACCTCACCATCGACGACCGCGACTTCAACATCGTCCTCCGCCGCCGCGCGCTGCTCAATTTCAAGGACTTTTTCGGCGTCAAGGCCGGCTCGCCCGTCGCGCAAAACCCCCTCGGCAACAACGTCTGGGCCAAGCAGTGCCAGGCCTTTGTCCACATGTGCCTCTTCGGCACCGGCGGCAAATACAAAAAACCCTTCGCCACCTTCCTCACCCGCTGCGCGAAGGAGCCGGTCACGCCGGAACTCTTCAAGGAATGCTTCGGCAAAACCTACAACCGCTTCCTCATCGACCTGCGCGGCTACATCAGCTTCACCTCCTACACCGCGCAAAAAGTCACCATCACCAGCGGCCCCCCGCTGCTGGCCGGGCTGCCCGAGATGCGCGTGGCCGGCGAAGGCGTGAGCGCCCGCATCAAAGGCGACGCGCTCATGATCGCCGGCAAACCGCGCGAGGCCCTCGACACCCTGCGCGCCGCCAGCATCCGGGGCGACCAGACCGCCCCGCTGCTCGCCTCGCTCGGCATCGCGGCCCACGCCGCCGGCGAGGACACCCGCGCGCGCAAGGCGCTCGAAACCGCCGTCGCGGGCGGCACCACCCGCGGCCGCGCCTACACCACGCTCGCGCGCCTCCACCTCGCCGATGCCCAGGGCGAACTCGCCCCCGAGCGCCTCGCCTCCATCCTCCAGCTCCTGTTCGAGGCCCGCAAACTCCGCCCCACGCTGCCCGAGACCTACGAACTCATCGCCGAGGCATGGGCGCGCTCCAGCACCTCGCCCAAGGACGAGCACCTGGCCGTGCTCGTCGAAGGCATCCGGCGTTTCCCGCGCGAGGCCGGGCTGGTTTACCAGACCGCCGAGCTTGCGACCCGCATCGCCAATTACGACGGCGCGCGCACGCTCATCGCGCACGGCCTGAAAATCACGACCGACGCCCCCGCCGTCCGCGAACGCTTCGCCAGCCTCCAATCCACGCTCCCGCGGGAATAGGGAATGGAAAGATTACCGCAGGTTTCCAAACCTGCTTCACTGATGGGACGCGGCTCTGACGTACCGCAGACTTCCAAGTCTGCTCCGAAGCTCATGCCTGATTGCGGGTTCGCGGCCAGGCGTGAGTTTTAAGCAGGTTTGGAAACCTGCGGTACGA
>JAITDF010000012.1 GCA_031282705.1 Opitutaceae bacterium
GCCTCGATGAATGCGATGAGCGCGCCGATGCTGTCCGAGAAGGCCTGGCCGGGGACGCGGAATTTGCGTTTCACGGCGCACACATACGAGATGCCTTTCGAGCCTTTTTTGAAGATGGTGAATCCTTCGCGGCGGAGGCGCCCGCGGAGCGCGTTGGCGGTGTCGAGCGGGAAACGGCGCTGGCGTTCGAGCGCGCCTTCGATGGCGCGGCGGATTTCACCCTGCGGCAGCGTGTCGAGCAGCTTGCCGTGGAGGCGCGCGGTCTCGACGGATTTCACGACCTTGTCGCGGGCGTTGGCGAGCAGGTAGGCGCGGGCGTCGTCGAACGAGTCGAAGCAGAGCGGCCCGGCGCCTTCGGCGGGCGGCGTGAGTTTCCACGCGTAGCGCGTGGTCTTTTTCATTTTTTCGAGCCACTGGTTCACGACCTCGGGGTCGCGGATGGTCTCGATGCGGCCGCGGAACATCTCGAAGGGCATGCGCGCCACGCGGGCGGCGTGGTGCTGCTGCACAATCTGGTTGTAGCGGTGGTAGTTTGGCGGGCCGAGCAGTTCGCCGGTGACGCCGCATTTGTTGATGACGAGGAAGTTTCCCTTGGGCGGCTCGACTTCGACCTCGGCGCGGTCGAAGAATTTGTCGAGGTGGTGCGCGAGCACGTGCGAGATGGCGGCGTCCTCGTTTTCAAAGGGCAGGCCGTCGGGGAGGGAGAGGGCGAGCGGCGGGGGCTTGGCGGGCGCGGGGGGCGGCGCGCCAGTTTCGGGGGCGGTGGCGGGGGCGGCGTTTCCGGTTCCCGCCGCCGGCGTTTTTTTCCGCGGCTGCGGGGGCTGGCCGGGGTGCTGGCCGCCGGGGGACTTGCGCTGGAGGGCGGCGACAAAGCGGTCGGTCTTGCCGACGATCACGCGGGCGATTTCAAAGAGTTCGTAGGTGCGGCACGAGCTGCGGATGGCTTTGGCGAGGGCGGAAAACCCGCCGTCCTCGGGATAGAAGATGACGTTGAAATACGGGCTGATGTAGGCGCCGCGCTGCTCGGGTTGCGCGTCGTGCCGTCCGTGGAATCCGCCGCGGAAAAAACCGCCGCGTTCGCCCTGGCCGTGCGCGCGCTCGCCGCCCTGGGTTTCGCGGCGCTGGTCGCCGCGAAAATCGCGCCGGGGGCCGCCGGGGGCGCCCTGTCCCCGCCCGCGCGGCCCGGCGGCGGCGCCCGGGTGGAAATCGCGGCGCGGCGCACGCTCCGGGCGGTGGCGCTGCTGGCCGCCGCCCTCGCCCGCGGCGGCGTGGGGGGGCGGCTGGGGGCGGCCCGTGTCCGCGTGTTTGCGGAAGTTGCGCCGGTCGCGCCGGGCTTCGCCGCTCTCGCGGTGCGCGCCGCCGTCATCGCGGCGGCCCCGGTCTTCGCGGTGCTGGCCGCGCGCGGCGCCCTTGTCTTGTGTCCATTGCGTCCCGAAGCTGAAGCCTTGGAGCTGGCTCAGGTCCAGTTTGTTGAAATCCTTGGAGGGATTCTCTTTGGATGCGGTGTCGTCCATTGTGCGGAGTGGTCGAAGTGAGGCGGAGTCCGATATGAGGTAGCAGGTGCGAAAACGGTGCCGGATAAAAACGATGAAAACCGCCGAGTGTTGCCAGACGCCCGCCGCTGGCAAGTGCGATTTGGAGGGGAAAAATCATCCGGCGCCTTCGAGCACTTCGCGGAGCCGGGCGCAGACGGCGGCGTTGCCGGCGATGTAGCGGATGCGCGGCATGCGCAGGTCGAACCGGCGCAGGGGAAACTGCGCGCCGTTGAGGAATTGCACGTCGCCCCCGCCCGCGAGGCAAAGCGCCGCGGCCGCGGCGATGTCCCAGATTTTCACGTTGTGGTCCACCGTGCCGGCGAGCAGGCCGGCGGCGGTGTAGGCGAGGTGCAGCGTGCTGCTGCCGAGCGCGCGGATCTTGAAGTTTTCCACGATGGCGCGCGCCTCCGCGCCATGCGCCTTGTCGTAGGGGCTGTGGAAACCGACGAGGCTCTGCGGCGCCGGCGCGTCGGGGCTCACGCGCGCGGCGGCGGCGCCGTCGAGCAACCCGCGCCCCGGCCCGCCGTGCATCATGACGGAGCGGCTCATGTCGTAAACGATGCCGTAGGCCGGCGCGCCGTGCTCCAGCAGCGCGAGCGAGATGGCGCAGTGCGCCAGCCCGAGCGCGTAGTTGTTGGTGCCGTCGATCGGGTCGAGCACCCACGCGAATCGCGCGCGCAGCGGGATGGGCGCGGGCTCGCCGGCCAGCTCCTCGCTGAAAAACTCGTCGCCGGGAAACTGCGCGCGCAACGCCTTCGTGATGTTTTCCGAGATGGCGATGTCCACCGGCGTGACGCGCGTGCCGTCGGCTTTCCAGTTGCTTTGCGCGCGGCCGAACTCGCGGTGAAGCAGACCGGTCTGCGCGCCGACCGCGTCGATGCCCGCGCGGATGCGCGCGGTGATGCCGGAATCGCCGGGATGGCCGGAATGGTCGGAATGGTCGGAATGGTCGGGAAACGCTGTCATAAACGCGCCAGTGAGCACCACGAAGCCGCGCGAACGCAAGCGCAAGCGCGCCGGGGCGCGCCGTCAAGAGCGCGACGTTCATGCGATTCCCAAAGCGTGGCATCCATGCGATTCCCCAAACGCGGCGTCCCTGCGATTCCCAACGCGCGGCATGAATGCGATTTCTCAAACGAAAGCGGTGCGGAAGACTTCCGCAACAACCATCGAAAATAGCGGCGAAACCCGGCGGTTGGAGTATCGTCCAGTGCAGTGCGCAGTGACGGCAGTGCAATGTGAAGTATCGGGCAGTGCAGTGCGCACTGACGGGCAGTGCAGTGTGAAGTAACGGGTATGCAATGTGGAGTGGACGTTAGTGCAATGGGGGGGGAAGGGCTTGGAGTGCGCGGCGGGGGGCGTGGCCGGGGGGGGAAGGGACGGCGGGACGGCGGTGGCGGCGGCGGCGGCATCCGGCAAGCCGGACATCGCCCATTGACAGCGGGCCAGAAAACATGAGGACTGCGGCCGGGCGAACCCGTGGCGTCGGGCTGAGATTGGAACACGATCCGTTCCTCCAGCCTTTGAACCTGATGCGGTTAGTACCGCCGAAGGGATGCCGCCGGCCCGCCCGCTGTGATGCGGGGGCCGGAGGTTCCCATTGGCGTTGGTGGCCGCGGAACGGCTCCTCTCTCTCTCTTCTCTCCTCTCTCTTTTCGCGCATCGCTCCTCTCTCTCTTCGCGCATCTCTCCTTCATGCCAGCCAGCATCCTTATGCCAACTCACCCGCCAACTCACCCAACGCCCATAACGTCCCGCGCCGGCGGCGGCGACCGGTTGTTTCCCGGTTTCCCCGGCTCGCGGCGGGTTTACATCACCGGCAGCCGACCCGACATCCGGGTGCCCATGCGCGAGATCCTCCTCTCGCCCACGCGGACGCCGGAGGGCGCGGAGCAGCCCAACGCGCCCGTCCGCGTTTACGACACCTCGGGCGCATGGGGCGACCCGGCGTTCCACGGGGACGCCGCGCGCGGGCTGCCCGCCGTCCGCTCCGGGTGGATTCTCGGGCGCGGCGACGTCGAGGTCATCGCAGGCCGCGAGAGCCAGCCGCTCGACGACGGCTGCCCCTACGAGGCGCACCGCGCTCAGGCGGAAGGCGGCGGCGGCAATGGCGATGACAGCGGAGGCGACGGCGACGGCGGCGGCGGCGGGCGCAATCCCGTCCGTTGCTTTCAGCGGGAGGGGCGCAAAATCCTCCGCGCCCGCCCCGGCCGGGCCGTCACCCAGCTTGCCTATGCCAGGGCCGGCATCATCACGCCCGAGATGGAGTTTGCCGCCATCCGGGAAAACCTCGGTCTTCAACAGGCGCTCCGGCGGAAGCCCCCGCAGACGCTCACGCAGGCGTTCCGCCGGACGCCCGGCCCGCCCGCGCCCGGCGACTCCGGGGCCATGCCCGGCGCTGCCGGGGACGCGCCGCGCGACGCCCTCTGGCGCCAGCACCGGGGCGAGCCGCGCGGCGCGGCGATTCCGCGGGAAATCACGCCGGAATTTGTGCGCGCGGAAATCGCCCGCGGCCGCGCCATCATCCCGGCCGGCATCAATCACCCCGAGGCCGAGCCGATGGTCATCGGGCGCAATTTCCTGGTCAAAATCAACACCAACATCGGCAACTCCGCCGTCGCCTCCTCCATCGACGAGGAAGTCGAGAAAATGCGCTGGTCCGTCAAATGGGGCGGCGACACGCTCATGGACCTGTCCACCGGCAAAAACATCCACCAGACCCGCGAGTGGATCATCAGGAACTGTCCCGTGCCGGTGGGCACGGTGCCCGTTTACCAGGCGTTGGAAAAGGCGGGCGGGCGGCCCGAGGCGCTCACGTGGGACCTCTTTCGCGACACGCTCGTCGAGCAGGCCGAGCAGGGGGTGGATTATTTCACCATCCACGCCGGCGTGCTCCTGCGCCACATCCCGCTCACCGCGCGGCGCATGACCGGCATCGTCTCCCGCGGCGGCGCCATCATGGCGAAATGGTGCCTGCATCACCGCGAGGAAAATTTTCTTTGCACGCATTGGGACGAGATCTGCGACCTCATGGCCGCCTACGACGCGACCCTCTCCATCGGCGACGGACTCCGCCCCGGCTCCATCGCCGACGCCAACGACGACGCCCAGTTCGCCGAACTCAGGACCCAGGGCGAACTCACCCGCCGCGCCTGGGCCAAAAACGTGCAAGTCATGAACGAAGGCCCCGGCCACGTGCCCCTGCACCTGATCGCGGAAAACATGGACAACCAGCTCGCCTGGTGCCACGAGGCGCCCTTCTACACGCTCGGCCCGCTCACCACCGACATCGCGCCGGGCTACGACCACATCACCAGCGCCATCGGCGCCGCCCTCATCGGCTGGCACGGCACCGCCATGCTCTGCTACGTGACCCCCAAGGAGCACCTCGGCCTGCCCGACCGCGACGACGTGCGCGCCGGCGTCGTCACCTACAAAATCGCCGCCCATGCCGCCGACCTCGCCAAAGGGCACCCCGCGGCGCAATACCGCGACAACGCCCTCTCCAAGGCGCGCTTCGACTTCCGCTGGGAGGACCAGTTCAACCTCGCGCTCGACCCCGGGCGCGCCCGCGAATACCACGACGCGACGCTGCCCCACGAAGGCGCCAAGACCGCGCACTTCTGCTCGATGTGCGGCCCGCGCTTCTGCCCGATGAAAATCACCGGCGACATCCGGCGCTGCGCCGGCGCCGGGGCGCGCGGCCTTGATTCCGCCGGCGGGGAAATTCATCCCGTCGGGAAACCATGACGCAAATCCCACCGGACGCGCACGCGGGTGCAACCCAAAGTGATGCCCACCCTCTTTTCTTCTTTCCTCTTTATCTTTATCTCTGATGTTACGCGGTTCTGACGTACCGCAGACTTCCAAGTCTGCTTGGAAGCTCACACTTGGTTACGGGCTTTTTGCGGGCCTTCGGCCCGGAAGCAGGTTTGGTTCCGAGCGAAGCGAGAAGCTTGACAACCTGCGGTACGTGGCGCTGCCGCGCCGGCGGTCTGTCGTGGCGCTGGCGTCTGACGTACCGCAGACTTCCAAGTCTGCTTCAAGGCTCACGCGTGGTCGCCGGCTTGTTTTTCGGGT
>JAITDF010000016.1 GCA_031282705.1 Opitutaceae bacterium
GGGCGATAAATCGCCCCGTCAAAAGCGGTGACAAGTCACCGCACTCCAAAAATACCGGCGGCTTCGCCGCCGCGTCCATCCGCCCTCGCCGCGTAACTTCAGTTATTAACCGATGTTACGCAGGCAGCCATTCCGGGGGGCGCACGCGTCCCGCGTCCTGCCGGGCAATCCGGGGGCGGCGGGAGGAGCGGGCGGGGCGGGATCTTTGGAGTGCGGGTTCCGGGCGGAGCGCACCCGCCCGGCATTTTTTTCATCCAAACAACCCCGGCGGCAATTCGCGCCACCGGGCGGGCTCCACGCCGGCGAGATCGAGCGGGCCGAAATGCGTGCGGTGCAGCGTCACGACCGCGCAGCCCTGGCTCGCAAACATGCGGCGCACCTGGTGGTGGCGGCCCTCGGTCAGCACAATGTCGGCGGTGGTGGCGTCGTGGATGCGCAACACGGCGGGCGCGCAGGGCCCGGCCTCGCCTTGAAGGACAAGCGTGCCGGAGGCGAAAAGCCCGGCCAGCGCGGGCGGGATCGGACGGTCCGTCGTCACGCGGTAGGTCTTGGGCACCTTGTGCCGCGGCGAGGTGAGGCGGTGGACAAGCGCGGTCCGGTCGGTGAGGAGCAGCAGGCCGCTGGTGTCCTTGTCGAGGCGTCCGATGCTGGTGACTTGCGGATTGCGCGCGCGCCAGCGTTCGGGGAGCAGGCTGTAAACATTGGGGCCTTCGCGCGGGTCGTGCGAGCAGACGAGCCCGGCCGGCTTGTTGAGGAGGAGCAGGAGGCCGTCGGGATGGTCGGGGGGTTCGCCATCGACGAGCACATCGTCCGCCCGGACTTTCAAGGAGGGCCCGGCGGCCGGTGCGCCGCGGTGGGTGACGGCGTGGGCTTTGAGAAACGCGCGGGCCTCCCGTCGCGAGCAATAGCCGAGATTGGCAAGGAGCTGGTCGAGTCGGCGCATAAAACGGTGTGGAGCGGGCGGGTGGAGGAATGCGGATGGCGGGATGCGATTCAAAGTGATGCCCGCCCCGCCCCGCCAAACTCTTTCCTCTTTATTCTTTCTCTTTCTCGTTCTCTTTCTCTTTCTCGTTCTCGTTCTCGTTCTCCCTGCCCGCACCTGAGGAAAGAAGAAAAAGAAAAAAAGAAAGAGGAAAGAGAAAGAGTGAGCGGAAAGGGGAGGGAGGGGGTGTCAGGCGTTTGAGTCCGCACTGGCCCGCTATGACATGTCGGCGAGGGCCGGCTTGAGCACGGCGCCCTTGACGCGGATGCCTTCCATTTTTTGCACGATGAAGGCCGCCTCGTTTGCGTCCACATCGACAAGCGTGTGGCGCTGGTGGATGTCGATGGCGCCGACGACGCCGGCGGGCAGGCGCGTGACGCCGGTGACTTTGCCCACGATGTCCGCCGGCGTGACGAGGTCTTTGCGGCCGACGTTGAGAAACAGCGTGGCGAAGCCCGCCTCGCGGCCCGTGCGCGCGGGGCGCGCGTATTTCTGCCTGGCGGATTTTTCCGGGGAAGCCTCCGCGCCGCCGGGAAAGTCCCCGCCGTCATCCTCGCGGACAAAGGTGCGCGCGAGGGCTTGTTTGGCGGGGGCTGGTTTGCCGGCGAAGGCGCGGGGCAGGGGTGCGCGGGCAGCGTGGCCGTGGTTTGGGTTTGGAGGCTGGCGGCGCGGAGCGCCGTCCCCGGGCGGGTCGCCCGTGCCACTCGATTCCGCGGGCGGGTCGCCCGTGGCACTTTGGGGGTTGCTTTCGCCGGCGCCGTGTTTGGCGCGCGGGGGCGCGGCGGCGGGTTTGCCGTCGCCCTGCATGATGTGGATGAGCGCGGCGATGATGTCGGTGCTCGCGTAGCCCTGGTCGAGCAGGCGGTCGATGATGCGGTCCTGTTTCGCGAAGGCGCCGGCGTCGAGCGTGGCGCGGAGTTTTTCAAAGAACTGGTTCTCTCGCGCCTCCTCCACGAGGTCGAGCGAGGGGATGCGCTCGCGGCGGAGGGCGAGCTTGCCGTGGCGCACCATCGACTGGAGTTTGTAGAGCTCGCGGCCGGAGACGAAGGTGAAGGCGCGGCCGGACTTGCCGGCGCGGCCGGTGCGGCCGATGCGGTGCGTGTAGTCCCCGGCGTCGTTGGGGAGGTCGAAGTTGAAGACGACCTCAAGGTCGTCCACGTCGAGGCCGCGGGCGGCGACGTCGGTGGCGATGAGGAACTCGAAGTCGCGGCGGCGGAATTTTTCCATCACGCGCGTGCGCTGCGCCTGCGCGATGTCGCCGTGCAGCCGCTCGACGCGGTAGCCGCGCGCCTGCAGGTGGCCGTTGAGTTCGTCCACCATGATTTTTGTGGAGCAGAAAACGATGCCGTAGCTGAAGTCGTGCATGTCGATGAGGCGCGTGAGCACCTCGATTTTCGAGCGCCGCTCGACCTCGAAATAAACCTGGTCCACCTTCGGGGCGTTCTGGGCCTGCGCCTCGATTTCCACCCACCGCGGGTCGCGGCTGTGGCGGCGGATGAGGTCCTGGATGGCGCGCGGCATCGTGGCGGAGAAAAACAGGGACTGCCTCCCGGCCGGCGCCTGCGCGAGCACGCGCTCGATGTCCTCGCGGAAACCCATGTCGAGCATGCGGTCTGCCTCGTCGAGCACGAGCATGCGGAGGGAGCCGAGGCGGAGCGTGCCGCGCTCCATGTGGTCGAGCACGCGGCCGGGCGTGCCGATGACGATTTGCACGCCGGAGGCGAGGGCGCGGAACTGGCGCTCGTAGGATTGCCCGCCGAAGATGGGCACGGCGTGCACGCCGCGCTTGAAGAGCGAGAGCTTGGCGACCTCCTCGGAGACCTGCACGGCGAGCTCGCGCGTGGGGCAGAGCACGAGCACCTGCACGGCGCGGTTTTTCGGGTCGGTTTTTTCGACGGCGGGGATGGCGAACGCGGCGGTCTTGCCCGAGCCGGTGGCGGACTGGCCGACGAGGTCGCGGCCTTCGAGGATGGGCGGGATGGCGGCCGTCTGGATGGGCGAGGTCTCCTCGAAGCCCATCCTGTCAACGGCCTTGAGGATTTCGGGGGAGAGCCCGAGTTCGGCGAAGCGCAGGTGCTGCATCAGGCGAGCAACGCAGAAACGCGGGGGCGACGCGAGGCCGGTTTCCTCACGGGGCGTTGAAGCGGACGTTGGTGATGCGCTTCCGGTTCATGTCATACATGAAGGTGAGGTAGCGCGGGCCGCCGTTTTCGGGCAGGATGACTTTCCCCATGGTGAGGAGGCGCGCGCTTTCGGGCAGCGAGGTGTGCATGGCCTCGGCAAAAATATAACGGCTCTCGGCGGGGCCGCTGCCGCTGTAGCGGATGTTGTAGTCGGAAAGCGGATACGGGGGCACGCCGTCGGGCAGGCCGGTGATGCGGCGGTCGGCGGCGTAGAACATGCGGGCGAGCTCGCGCTCCATCTCCCGCACCTGATCCTCGGAGGGCGTCCAGGAATTTTCCACCCCGAAGGTGCCGGCGGGGATGATGATGTGGGCGGCGCTTTTGCCGCGCGAGGGCGAGCCGCAGGCGGTGGCAAACGCGAGCGCGGCGGCGGCGAGCAGAAGGGTCAGGAGCGGTTTCATGCGGATTGGTTTGGATTGGGCGCGCGGGGCGCGGGTTGCCAGAGAGTCAGAAAACGGCGGGCAGGGCGAGGGAAATCAGGATTGGAAAAGCGGGAACCGATGTCCCGCGGTTCCGCCGTCCCGCAGCCCCCCCCAAAAAAAAGTCTGCTCCGAAGCCCGCGCATGTCTGCGCGGCCTTTTGCGGGCCTCCGGCCCGAGCGGGTTTGAAAACCTGCGCTACGACAGCGCCGCGTAACATCAGTCAGTTATACTCTGATGTTACGCAGCTCTGACGTACCGCAGACTTCCAAGTCTGCTCCGAAGCTCATGCCTGATTGCGGGTTCGCGGCCAGGCGTGAGTTTTAAGCAGGTTTGGAAACCTGCGGTACGACGGAGCCGCGTAACATCAGTTAATGAGGGCATGAGGCGGCCAGGTTGCCCCGGAGGGGCGGCGGCTTTTGGCCGTGGGTGACGGGCGCAGCGAGGAACCCACGGAAAACGTCAATGGAAACCCAAGCCCTGAAGGGGCTCAGCGCGCGCCGCCCGCCCCTCCGGGGCTGAATGCGCGGCGGACGGGACGCCCAATGAAAAATCGGGAATCTTACTGTAATGTTTCGACAAACTGGCTTTTGTTCAAATTTCGGGGGTAAACATTCCCCCGTCAACCGGCCGGACAAAGGCCCAACGTCTTTGCCCGGCTCCTAAACCATAATCCCCCTGCTCACCAAAACCATGAACTCCAAGTGCAAATACAATGCTCTCGCACGGATGGCTGGTGGCGTGGCCTTCGCCGGCCTTGCTATATCCTCCGTGTTTGCTCAGGCCGTCAGAAATGACGGTGCTGATTCCCCCCCCCCCCCCCCGTAGTTACTAGCAATCAGAGGGTTGCGGCGCTTGATGACGATGTCATCATGCTGTCACCCTTCCAGGTGGACGCCACCAGGGAGAAGGGCTACTTCGCGGAAAACACCCTCGCGGGCAGCCGCATGAGGACCAACATCGCGGACTTGGGCGCGGCCATCTCGGTCGTCACCAGGCAGCAGTTGGACGACACCGCCTCGCTGGATGTCAACGACATCTTCCGCTATGAAATCGGCACCGAGGGGGCCACCACCTACACGCCCACGCAGTCAACCTTCCGCGTCGGCGGCATAGTGGATGCGATTGCCGGAAACACGTTCGGCAACAGCATGACCACCACCGTCACGAACGCGACGGCCAACCGTGTTCGCGGGCTCGGCACGCCCGGTTTCTCGATAAATTACTATACGGCGATTGCGCAGATTCCGTTCGATTCCTACAACGCCGCGTCCTTTGAAATCAACCGCGGCCCGAATTCCCTGCTCTTCGGCATGGGCAGCCCGGCGGGCATCGTCAACCAAAGCACCGCCTCGCCCCAGATAAACAAAGACAACGCCTCGGTGCAGGTTCGCATCGACGACCGCGGCTCGGAACGCGCCAGCCTGTCCTTCAACAAAACCTTGGTTGACGGCAAGCTCGCCATCTACGGCGCGCTCCTGTATGACAACAAGGCCTACGAGCGCAAACCTTCCTACGACACCACGCGCCGGCAGTATGGCGCCATCACCTACAAGCCCTTCAAGACGACGAAAATCACCGCCAGCATCGAGGGCTACAGCAACGACAACAGCCGCCCGAACACCATCACGCCCATCGACGGCGTGAGCGAATGGCGCGAGGCGGGCAGGCCGTATTACGATTCGCTAAGGCAGGAAATCATCAGCAAGGACACCGGTCTGGCGATGGCCCCGTATGTCGCCAACATGCAGTCCCCCAATGCGCAGGCCATGTGGGACTATCTGGCAGCCGGGGGTGTGACCGCCGCCAACCTCGTGGTGTCGGGCACCGCCACAGACGGCACAGTCACCGGTTACACGTATAAAGGCGCCAGCGTTTTCGGCACGGGCCTCATAACCACGAAGTATTTCACGGATGGCACCGCCAACCCCTTTTATGTTCCGGGCATAACATTCCAGACCGGGCGCGCCTCCCACCAAATCGCCAATGGCTCCTTGCAGCAAATCGTGCAGGGCGCGCAAAGGCAGCGGCTCGGCTTTGCCAACTACACAAATATCGATCAGAAGACTG
>JAITDF010000023.1 GCA_031282705.1 Opitutaceae bacterium
CTACAAGGTCGCCGGCAATTACAAGGCCGACAGCCTCCACGGCGCCTTCGCCAAGACCGTCCGCGAGAACGAAACCCTCAAGCTGCCGCCTTGGGTCATCCTCGCCGGCTTCGAGCCGGTGGCCGAGTGGAAGCCCCCCGTCCCCGTCGTTGACGGCGTCTCCGGCGCGCCCGCGCTCATGGAAAACACCGACGCCCCCGCCGCCCGCCTCATGCTCTTCACCAACGACCGCTCCATCATCCCCCAAGGCGGACGTCACTACTTCGACGACCGCAACTACGGCGGATGGGAGCCGAAGCCCCCCGCGTGGCTCGACGGTCGCTTGTTTTTCGAGTCCTCCGCCTCGCGCTCGCTCACCTACCGCGCCCTGCGCGGCGGCTCCGTCATCGTCCTCGCGCCCGCCAACCTCAAGCGCGACTACACGGAGCGCCTGGCGAAGCCCGGCCTGAAGCCGCTGAAGCACAAAACATTCTACCTCTTCGCCACCGGCAAAAACAACGACCTTTACCAGGAGGAGAACCTCTACGGCGGCTTCACCAAAACCCTCGCCGACAACGAAACCCTCACCCTGCCGCCTTGGGCCGTCCTTGCCGGCTTCGAGGTGACGCGCGAGGACATCTCCGGCGCCGCGGGCGAGCTGCTTTACAACGGCATCAAGCTGCCGTCGCCCTGGCCGCCAAAAGTGGATTACAACGCCTCCGAAAACCCCGCCCCCTGGCTCGGCAAGGGCCGCCCCGCCGTCGTGCCCATTGACATCGGACGGCAGCTTTTCGTGGACGATTTTCTCATCGAGAAAACCGACACCGAGCGCGAGTTCCACCAGCCCGAAAAGTATTCAGGCAACCCCGTCCTGAAGGCCGGGACGTCCCTCGAACTCGGCCAGCGCGACGGCCAGCGTTTCGTTTCAACAGCAATGGCCGGTCCGAACAGCGGCGGCATGTGGTGGAACCCCGAGTCACAGGTTTATGAGTATTGGTATTCCGCCGGCTGGATGGGCACCGTCGCCTACGCCACCAGCAAGGACGGCATCCATTGGGATCGCCCGGAACTCAATGTTCACAAAGGCACCAACCAGACCCTTCCCGACGCCTTCCGGGTGGATTCCTGGACGGTCTTCCGCGACGACGACTGCCCCGACCCGCAAAAGCGCTTCAAGCTCTTCTTCAACCCGCCCTACTTGCACCTGACCTCGCACCATCACAGCCGCCACGCCACCTCGCCCGACGGCAAATCCTGGCCCGACATCGCCAACGGCGCCGACGGCGGCTTCTCCGGCGACCGCTCCACCGCGTTTTATAATCCCTTTCGCAAAAAATGGGTCTATTCCCTCCGCTGGTATGACCCCTCCCGCAACAACGCCCGCGTCCGCCGCTACTGGGAATCCTCCGACTTCGAGCGGGGCATGAAATGGCGTCCCGGGCAACCCGTCCCCTGGGCCGGCGCCGACTCCCTCGACCTCCCCGACGAGCGCATCGGCGAGAAACCGCAACTCTACAACCTCGACGCCGTCGCCTACGAATCCCTCATGCTCGGCATGTTCCAAATCCACGTTGGACCGAGTAACGAGATTTGCGCCCGGGACGGCACCCCGAAATGCACGGGCCTGAAGTTTGCCTACAGTCGCGACGGCTTCCACTGGCACCGCCCCGACCGCTCCTTCGCCATTCCCTACTCCTATCATTCCGGCACTTGGGACCGCGGTTATGTGCAGTCGCTCGGCAACGTCTGCGTCCTCAACCGCGACAAAATCTACTTCTACTATGTCGGCTTCTCCGGCGTCGGCCCCGACGGGCGGAAAGAAATGCACCAGGGCGGCGCCACCGGTCTCGCCATGCTGCGCCGCGACGGCTTTTGCTCGATGAACGCCGGCAAAAAAGGCGGCGGCCTGTTGACCCGTCCCTTGAAGTTTTCCGGCAAACATCTCTTCGTGAACGCTGTGGCGCCCGCCGGCATCCGCGCCGAAATCTGCGACGAAAAGGGCAGGGCGATTCCCCCCTTCACCCTCGACAACTGCGAGCCGTTCACGGGAGACAGCACGCTCGCTCAACTGGCTTGGCGGGGCGGCGGCGACCTGTCCGCGCTGGCCGGCAAGCCCGTCCGCGTCCGTTTCCAACTTTCCGCCAACTCCAAACTCTACGCCTTCTGGGTGAGCCGCGACGAAACGGGTCGCAGCGACGGCTATGTCGCCGGCGGCGGCCCCGGCTACACCGGCCCCCGCGACACCGTCGGCAAAGCGGCGCCATTGGGAGCGGAGCACCCTTAATTGGCAATGAAAGCGTCCAAACAAAACAAACCATTAAATTCAACCGCGAAGGACACGAAGGATGCGAAGAACGGAAAAATGAAACTGACAGCAAATGAACCGGAAAATTAACCACTAATCTTCACTAATGGGAAAACCCCTAATTTCCGGAACACTAATGAAATCATGGGTGAAAATTAGTGGTTAACAAAAAACGAACCATTATTTTGAACAGAAGGAAACAAAGGAAACGAAGATAAGAAACAAAGAAGACATGTGAAATGAAAGGTTTCTTCGTTCCCTTCGTTTTCTTCTGTTCAATAAAAACAAACCATTAAATTTAACCGCGAAGGACGCGAAGGATGCGAAGAACGGAAAAATGAAACTGGAAAAACAACAACCCCCGGAACTTTCATCCTTCGCGCCCTTCGCGGTTAATAAAAAACGAATCTTAAAAGTGAAGCGAAGGCATTATGAAACAGAGGGATGGCGAAACCATTGTTGAACGACGAGACATGGGAAGAATGAAAAACCCGCGCGCTGAAAAATAATATCATCTTCATTTCCAACAAAAGGAAACCCACATGCTCAATCCCGGCACCGCGCTCAAGACGCGCATCAAAAATGGCGAGACGCTCGCCGGCATATTCATTTCCGAGCTTCGCACGCCGAACTACGGCCCGCTGCTCGACGCCGCCGGCTGCGACTTCGCGCTGTTCGATCTTGAGCACGGTCCGTTTTCACTGCCGGACTTCGCGGGCATGTTCCCCGGTTTTCGCGGCTCCCGCTGCCAGCCTATGGTCCGCGTGCCCGCCGTCCGTCGCGAGTTTTTCCAACCGCTGCTCGATCTCGGCGCCCGCGGCATCATGGTGCCGATGGTCGAGGAGCCGGAGACGGTCCGCGAGGCCGTCTCCTTGATGAAATATGTGCCGCGCGGCCGGCGCGGCATCCACTTCAGCACCCCGCACACGCTTTTTCAGGTGGTGGACCGGGACGCCTACATCCGGGCCGCCGACAACAACATCCTGCTCGCCGTCCAGATCGAAACCGCGAAGGGTCTCGCCAACCTCGACGCCATTCTGGCCGAGCCGGGCATTGACGTCGCTTTCGTCGGCAACGCCGACCTCGCCGCCTCGCTGGGCCTGCCGAACAACCTCGCCACCGGCCCGGTGCATGACGCCACCCGCCGCATTTGGAAAACCGCGCAAGCCCGCGGCATCGCCGGCGGCGGCAATTTCCTGAATCCCGAATACGCCACCCGGTTCTACGGGGACGGCCTGCGTTTCATCACGCTCGACTCCGAGGTCGGCGGCTTGCTGGCGGGCCTGCGAGGAGGCATGAAAACCCTTTGCTCCGGGCTGCCCGACGACGCGAAAACCGCCAATCTCACCGTCGAACGCGCCACAACCTGCTAACCCATCCTCCTTCCCATGACCGCCAATCCGCTCAATCCGCTCTCCCCCTCCCGTTACGCCTGGTGTGTGGTTGCGCTGCTGGCGCCGGTCGTCCTGCTCAATTACATGGACCGCCAGATGATGGCGGCCATGAAACACTCGCTCATGGGCGACATCATCGGGCTCGACTCGGAGGCGAAGTGGGGCCTGCTGCCGGCGGCGTTCAAGTGGACTTACGCCGCGCTCAGCCCGCTGGGCGGCTGCATCGCGGACCGGTTCAGCAAAAAGCACGTCATCGTGCTGAGCCTGTTTGTGTGGTCGGCGATCACATGGGCGACCGGGCACGCGCAGACCTTTGAGCAGCTTCTGTGGAGCCGCGCCCTCATGGGCGTGAGCGAGGCGTTTTATTTTCCGGCCGCGCTGGCGTTGATCATGGACTACCACACCGGGCCGACGCGCTCGCGGGCCGCCGGCATTCACCAGATGGCGCTTTACGTCGGCGTGATGATCGGCGGTTTCAGCGGTTATGCCGCCGACGCGCCGGACTTGGGCTGGCGCTGGGCGTTCGACACGGCGGGCATCGTCGGCGTGTGCTATGCGGTGCCGCTGTTTTTTCTGTTGAAAAACGCACGTCCCGACTTCGTCGCGTCCAAGCCCGCTCCGGAGCGCGGGACCAGGTTGTCCGTCGGCCGCGCCTTCGGCGCGCTGCTTTCCAACAAATATTTCATCATGATGGTGGTTTACTTTACGCTGCCCGGGCTTGCGGGCTGGGTGGTCAAGGACTGGATGCCTGCGATTTTGAAAGAGCAGTTCGACATCGGCCAGGGCAAGGCCGGCGTGTCCGCCGCGTTTTATGTCAGCGTCGCCTCGATTCTCGGCGTGGTGCTGGGCGGCTGGCTTGCGGACCGCCGGATGCGGCACACGGAGCGCGGGCGCATCCAGATCGGCTTTCTGGGCGTATGTTGCGCCATCCCCGCGCTTTTTGGCGTGGGCAATGCCGGCGCGCTGCCGGTGGCGGTGGCGTTTCTCATCCTGTTCGGCATCGGCTGGGGCTTCTTCGACTGCAACCACATGCCCATCCTTTGCCAGATCGTGCGCCCCGAACTGCGGGCGACCGGCTACGGCATCATGAATTTTGTCGCCATCAGCTGCGGCGGTTTCACCGACTGGGGCGTCGGCGTGATGCGCGACGGCGGCCTGCCCAACAATGTCATCTTCGCCGTGTTCGCGTCCCTCTGCGCGCTCGCGGCCGTCATCGCGTGCTTGATCAAGCCGGACCGCAGCCTGTCCTGATGCCGGGCACGCCATTGCAAGCGGCTTGTTCGCGCGGATTTTTGCGGGCGGGGTTTTCTGCCCGAGCCGGGGGGGGATGCCGCCGCCGGGGGCGGGGCTCACAGCCAGCGGGCGAGGCTTTTGCGGAGGAGCTGGCGCGCGCGGTAGAGGCGGGTTTCGACCGCCTTTGGCGTGGCGTTCACAATGGCCGCGATTTCGGCCTGGGATTTTTCCTCGTATTCAAAAAGAAGGAGCGCCGCCCGCAGGTCGCCGGGCAGCGCGGCGATGGCGGCGCGCACCGCCCTGGCGCGTTCGTCCGCCTCGGTTTGCGCGCGCGGATGCGCGGCGGGATCGACCGGCTCGGGGGCGTTTTCCAGCGCGGCGGCCGGGCGGCGGCCAAGGCGGCGCGCGCGGTCGCGGGCGAGATTGAGCGCGATGGAAAAAAGCCAGGTCGAGAAGCGCGCGGTTTCCGGCCGGAAGCGGTCGCGGTGCCGGTAAACGCGCACGAAGGTTTCCTGCGCGAGGTCGAGCGAGTCGAATTCGTCCTGCGTGTGGCGGCAAAGGAATGCGCGCAGCGGCGTCTGCCAGCGGGCCATGAGCCGGTCAAGCGCGGAGTCGTCGCCGCGCCGGAGCGCCCGCATGTCGTCGGCGTCTTCTCCGGGGGCGGCGGGTTGCGGTGTCATGGGCGGCGTGGCGGCAGGGCGGCGGGCGCGGTGTAAAGCGGGTGCGGCGGGAAGCGGGCGGCGGGAAGCGGGTGGGCGGCGCGGCCTATTTCAACCCGAAGGGTTGCGTGTGCTCGTGCCGGGCGAGCTTCGGGACGACAAGGGCGAGGTAGCGGCGGCCCTGCCCGGGCGACATCGCGGCGGCGACGGCTTCGAGGTGCCGCATGGTGGCGTCGTTGCATTCGCGGGCGAGCCCGGCCCATTGCGCGCGCGCGGCCTCGTATTCGGGCGAGTTTTTTTCCAGCGCGGCGAGCCGGGCGCGGGCCTCGTTGATGCGGCGGCAGTGCTCCGCGCAGACCGGCGCGTAGTCATCCGCGAGTTTTTTGATGGCGGCGGCCTGCGCCGGGGTGAGCGCAAACTCGTCGGCCAGCCAGTTCATCTCGTCGCCGGGCGGGCTGCCGGCGCGGAACGCACGCGTGGCGAAAAACGCGGCCAGCCCGCTGGCGGCGGCGAGCAGGATGAGGATGGCGGCGCGGCGGTTTTTCATGGAGAGTTTGCGGAGGAGCGGAGGAGGGAGGAGCGGAGGAGCGGGAGGGAAAAAATATTGCCGGACGGCGCGGCGCGGCGGCGCTCAGTGCCCGGCGTGCGCGCCGGTGTGCGCCATCTGGAGCGGGTCGATGGTGCGGACGTAGGCGGCGGCCATGCGTTCGGCCTTTGTCGCCTGGTTGTAGGCGAGCGCCGCGCCGCCGCCGGCCAGCGCGGAGGCGATCACGAGGAAACAGGCCGCCAGCGGCGACGCAAAAAGGCGGAACGGCAGCGTCGCGGCGGCGACGCCGGCGGCGCGCGGGCCGATGCGCGCCCAGACGCCCCCGGCAAACTCCTCGTCGCCGATGCGCGCCGGCGCCGCCTGCCAGCTTTGCAGCAGGCGGGAGAGCGGGTCCTGGTCGTGCGGTGGGTTCATGCGTGGTTATACGTCGCAGCTTGATAAAACCCTCGGGGGCTCGCAAGAAAACCGCGGGTTGGCAAGATTCTCTTTCTTATAGAACCACTGGCCAAGGCAGGCGGAATTTCATAAAGAAGCCTGCCTTGGCCAGTGGTTCGGGGGACGCGCGCCGACGGGTGCGCGCCCCCCAGCCTGCCGGGAGTTCGTTTTTCTCAGGGTCCAGGAGGCCGTGAAAGAGCGCAGAACCCGGCGGGCACCGCTGGCAGTCAACTCCAACCGTGGAATGCGCCTTTGAGCGCGCCTGTTAACTGATGGGACGCGGTTCCGTCGTACCGCAGGTTTCCAAACCTGCTTAAAACTCACGCCTGGCCGCGAACCCGCAATCAGGCATGAGCTTCGGAGCAGACTTGGAAGTCTGCGGTACGT
>JAITDF010000034.1 GCA_031282705.1 Opitutaceae bacterium
CAGCTTCACCGGCTCGCCGCCGTCGGCCGCGCGGTAGAGGTTGAAGGCGGTGCCTTCCGGGTCGGTGCCGAGCAGGCGCCAGCTCACGAAGATTTCATTGTTGGCGGAGCGCACGGCGACGACGCCGCGCCCGAGGTTTTCCATCAGGGACGGCGCGGTTTGCGCGGAGGCGGACACGAGAATGCCGAGCAGGGCCGGCAGCAGCGGGAGCAGTTTTGTGGTTTTCATGGGATGCGTAAGTTTGGGATGCGTGGGTTGAAAGGGTGGCGTGGGTTGAAAGGGTGGAGGGCCGGGATTTTTCGCGGCCGGGTTGATATTATAAGCATTCAGGAATCGGTTTTTAACCGCGAAGGGCGCGAAGGATGCGAAGGACGGAAAAATGAAACTGAAAAAACAACAACTTTCGGAACTCTCATCCTTCGCATCCTTCGCGGGTAATTTTAATGGTTCGTTTTGCCAAACCCGGATGAACGCGGGCGGATGCAGAGAAAGCCTCCCAAAACGACGATTTGAATCTGTGTTTGCCTGTGTTCATCCGCGGTTGAATTTAATGGCTTGTTTTATCCAACCACCAATTGCCGCCGGTCCGTGCGGTTTTTCTCGATTCGGTTTCATACAAAAGCCTCGGGGAGTTCGGCGCGGGCGGTTTCGCCGATTTTTTTCGCCAGGCCGTCCGGCATGAAGCCGTAGGGCCAGCGCAGCCGCGTGGTCAGGCCGGGCAGCCAGGCGCCCGCCACCGCCGCCGTCTTGTCCGCCGCCATGTTGCTCAAGCCGCGCCGGGTGATCACCGGCGCGATGTTCGCCTCCCAAAACGCCGCGATGCGCCGGCCCAGCGCGGCGCCGGCCGGCGGGTCGCTCACGCAGAGTTCATACCAGCGTTGCGCAAACTTCGGGCTCAGGCAGGCCACGTTGGAATACGCCCCGTGCGCGCCGCGCCCGAGGCCGGCGTGCAGGAGGTGGCCGGGGATGAAAATCGAGAAACGCGTCGTGAGCGGGCGCATCGCCGCATACCAGGCCTCGTCGCCGCCGGGCACCTTCATGCCCGCCACACCGGCGACGCGGCCCGCGATCTCCGCCCACTCGGGGGGCGTGAGTTTTCGTTTCGCGTGCGGCGGATTATAGACAACCAGCGGAACCGGCGCGGCCTCCGCCGCCATCACTTCGAGGAAGCGCAATATCTCGTCCAGCGACGGCGGGAACCAGTCCGGCAGCGTGACCTGGAAGGCCGACGGGCGCAGCGCCTTCGCGCGGCGGAGGCGTTCCCGCGCGGTCTGCGCGCACGGGTGCGCGGCCCCGACCTGGAAGGGCATCCCCGCGGCGTTGCACTTTCCGGCCAGAAGCGCGTTGATCCGGTCAAACTCGGCCTCGGTCTGGGTATAAAACTCGCCCGCGCTTCCGTTGGAATAGATGCCGTTGACTTTGGCGGCCGTGAAATAATCCACCTCCGCCGACAGCAGTTCGTAATCAATGCTGTCGTCGGGCCGGACGGGAAGGAGCAGCGTGGCCCAGTTTCCGCGGATTTCCTTGGCGGCGAGGGGATTCATAAGTTTATATACAGGAGGTTATGGAAATTTATTTTTTGAACAGAGGGAAACGGAGGCAACGAAGAGATGAAACAAAAAGTGTTTTGAAATTTTAATGGCGGTTTTTCGTTTGGATGGAAAACCTTTCTTTGCCGGCCTGATCTTTGTTTCCTTTCCTTCCTTCCGGTTATTTTTTTTGGCATTATAATGTCTCAGGCGGTTTTCATCACGGTGTTGCGCAGCGGCTCGCCGGCCTTGAATTTTTTCAGGTTGTCGATCACCAGGTCGGCGAGCCGTTCGTGTTCGCGCACCGAGCGGCCGCTGCAATGCGGCGTGAGCAGGCAGTTCGGCGCGGTCCACAGCGGGCTGTCCGGGTTGAGCGGCTCCTCGGTGAACACGTCGAGCCCGGCGAAGCCGAGCCGGCCGTTTTTGAGCGCCTCGACCACGTCGTCGATCACGTAGTGCGCCCCGCGCGCCAGCGCATAGAGGCTGGTGCCGGGGCGCATCGCGTCGAAGATTTTTTTGTTGAAGCAGCCTGTTGTCTGCGGCGTGAGCGGCAGCGTGATGAACACGTGGCCGGCCTTCGACACGGCGGCGGCGAGTTCCTCCAGCGGATAAATCTCGGTGGCGACAGGGTGCGTTTTTCTCACATCCACGCCGATGACCTTCATGCCGAGGCCCTGGCAGCGGACGGCGATCTCGCCGCCGATGTTGCCCAGGCCGCACACGCAGGCGGTGGCGCCGAGCACCTCGCGGTAGGGCGGGCGGCGCCCGAAGCGTTTTTGCGCCTGGTCCACGGCGTGCGCGGCGAGATTGCGCGTGCCCGCGAACATCATCGCAATCCCGTGCTCGGCCACCGGGACGGACATGGTCCCCGCCGCGTTGCACATCACGAAACGCGGCTTGGTCTCCAGCCCCTTGCCCGTGTATTTCTCGAAACCGGTGCTGCCGCACTGGAAATACGCGAGGTTGCTTTCCAGCACCCATTCCGGGTCGGGCCAGCCCAGCGCGATGTCGCTGCGGTTGAGCTCCGCCCGGGCCGCGGCCCCGGGCGTGTTCTGCGGCAGCCAGGCCAGCTCCACCCCCAGCTCCGCGCAGGCTTTTTCAAAACGCGCGCGCGGCGCGGCGTCCGCGTAAAAGGCATCGTGGCTGGCGTATAGTTTCAGTTGCTTTGTCATGGATTGGAATACGGGAAAAGGGTTTTGATGAATCGCGAAGCGCGCCGGATTTCACCAAGAGGGATTGGTTTTTATAAGCGCGAAGGATGCGAAGGAAAGGCAATGCATCGGATGTTTTTATTCTTCGCGCCCTTCGCGGTTATATTTAAAAGGTTTTGGTCTTTGGTGATTTTTGCGGTTCATGCCGGTTTATTATTTTCCGGGCGCGGCGAGGTTTTTCTTCGGGTAGCCGACCGTGCTGTAGAAGGAGCCGGGGCGGTAGGGATAGCGTTTTTCGACATCCTCGGGGAGCTTCACGCCGAGGCCGGGCGCGGCGGGGGCCGCGATGCCGCCGTTGACGAGCGCGAGCGGCTGGACGAGAAACTCCTCGCGCAGCGGGAACGGGTTGTTCGGAAGCTCAAGCAGGGTGCAGTTCGGCGAGGCAAACGCGGCGTGGTAATTGCCCATGATGCCGACGCCGCCGGCCCAGGTGTGGACGGCGATTTTTATAAACTTGCGCTCGCACATTTGGGCGAGGCGGCGGAAGGCGGAGATGCCGCCGATGATGGCCGCGTCGGGCTGGAAGAGGTCGAGCGCGCCGGCCTCAAGATAGTTTTCCGCCTCGGGGAGGCTGGAGACGGTCTCGCCGCCCGCGATGATGCAATCCGTCCCGGCGCGGATTTTCGCGAAGCCCTTGTAGTCGGTGACCTCGCAGGGCTCCTCGACGAAGAGGAGGTTGTAGGGTTCGAGCGAGCGGACGATGGAGATGGCCTCCTTGTAATTCCACGCCTTCGGGTTCACGCCCTGGCAGGCGTCCACGGCGAGGCCGGTGCCCTTGCCGAGCACCTCGCGCGAGAAGGCGACCTTCCCGACGATTTCGCGCGGCTCCAGGTAGTTGATGCGGATCTTGACCGCGCCGTATCCGAGTTTCTGATACCCGGCCAGCTCCTCCCTGAGCTCGGGGAAGGGCTTGTTGTTGCCGCCGCTGGCGTAGGCGGGGATGCTGTCGTGCACCTTGCCGCCGAGCAACTGGTGGACGGGGACGCCGAGCGCCTTGCCCTTGAGATCCCAGAGCGCCATCTCGATGCCGCCCGCGATGCTGGCGGACATGCCGAAGCGGCCCCAGTAATGGATGGCGAGCTTGAGGATGCCGGCGATGCCGGCGATGTCCGACGGGTCGCGGCCGACGAGGTCGATTTCGAGCTGCCTCACGACGGCCTGCGTGGCCTCGGGCGCGAAGACGCCGATGTAGGTCTCGCCGAGACCGTAGAGCCCCTCGTCGGTCTCGATTTTGATCACCGAGATGGTGCGGTGGCCGTCGGCGAAGCAAAACTCGCGCTCCAGGTCGCCGGGAACGGCGTAGGGCGCGGAGAGGAGAAGGCATTTTACTGAGGTGATTTTCATGGGAGGCGGGTCTTGTTTTCCAACTGCTGAATGGCTTGGTTTTACTGTCCGCGGATTACACGGATTTACACGGATTATTAAACAATGCCATTTTTAATCTGTGATAATCCGTGCAATCCGCGGACTGGTTCAATGGTTCGTTTTTTAACCGCAGATGGACACAGATGGACACGGATAAAGACTTCCGAAACGACGGTTTGAATCTGTGTTTATCTGCGTTCATCCGTGGTCAAGTTTTTGGTTGGTTTTTATTGAACAGAAGAAAACCTTTCATTTCATGGGTCTTCTTTGTTTTCATCTTCGTTGCCTTCGTTTCCTTCCGTTCAAAATAATGGCTCTTATTTTTTGATCGTCCCGAAGGTAAGGCCGTTGACATCCTTTTTCGAGGGGAAGACGAGGCTGCACGCCCAGCCGACGATGAAGCAGGTGATCATGCCGGTGGCGGCATAGAGGAAGAAATGAAGCTGGGTGTGGCGCTGCACATAATACAATACCGCGATGCTCGCGCCGGCGCCGCACAGCGCGCCGGCGCCGCTGGAGCGTTTTGTAAAGATGCCGAGCGCGAAGAGGCCCGCGAGGCCGCTGGCGGCGAGGCCGACGAGGCTGCTGTAGGCATCCCAGAGCGAGGCGAGGTTGAGCCGGGCGAGCACGAGCGCGCAGACGGTGGCGAACACGCCGAGCAGCGCCGTGAGCACGCGCGCCATGCGGAGCGCGGCGGCGTCCCTCGCCTTCCCGCCAAAGCGCCCGTAAAAGTCGGTCATGATGGCCGTGACCACGCTGTTCAGGCTGCCCGACACCGTGGACTGGGCGGCGGCAAACACGCCGGCGATGACCAGCCCCGCGATGCCGACCGGGAGGTTCTGCACAATATACGCGGGAAAAATGGAATCGGTCGCCTGCGACGGGTCCAGCCTGTCCGGGTGCGCCCTGTAAAACACAAACAGGGCCGTGCCGATGATGAAAAACAGGAGGGTGGAGGGAATCGCCAGGACGGCGTTGAACCAGATGGAGCGCGCGGCCTTCTTCTCGCTGTCGGTCGTCATATAACGCTGCACGACGGCCTGGTCGCTGGTGTAGGGGACGAGGGTTGCGAATATGTTTCCGATTAATATGACCCAGAAGGCATTGGCCGCCGTGGTCGGGCTCCAGGTGAAATTAAACAGGTGGAGTTTATTGTTTTCGACCGCGGCGCCCCAGAATCCGGCCATGCCGCCTTCCGAGCCGAACGCAATCATGATAAAACTTATCAGCGCCGCGCCAAGCAGCAGGAACGTCTGCGCGACATCCGTCCAGATGACGGCCTCCATGCCGCCCATCACGGTATAGACCACGCAGAGCGCGCCCATGAGGATGATGCAGGTGCCGACGTCCAGGTCGCTCACGGTGGCGAGCGCGATGGACGGAAGCAGGAGCACGATGGCCTGGCGGCCGACCTGGAATAATATAAACGCCGCGCTGCCGTAGATGCGCACGGGCAGGCTGAAGCGTTTTTCCAGATATTCATACGCCGAGGTGATGTTCAGACGGCGGAAGAACGGCAGGTAAACGGAAACCAGCACCGGCGCGATGAGCAGGATGGGGAGGTTGGCCCAGATGAAGGTCCAGTCGGTCGCGTAGGCCTTGGCGGGAATCGCCATGAACGTGAGCGAGCTGAGCATCGTCGCGTAAATGGCCATGCCCGCGGCCCACCACGGGATGCGCCCGCCGGCCTTGAAGTAGTCGTCGGTGTTTTTATTGCGGCGCGTGCACACCCAGCCGATGCCCACCATGCCGAGCAAATAGCCGGCGAGGGTGGTGTAGTTGATCCAGCCGAAGGCCGCCTTGGTCTCGATGACCGTCGCCTTCCAGACCTCGGGCGACCGCGTGCCGGGCATGCGTTCGCCGCCGGTGATGACAAAACCGCCGGCCCACGGCACCATCGAGGTCGTGACCAGCGAGAAGGGGACCTCGCCCGCGCGCGTCCAGGTGTCGGTGATGCTGTGGTAGGCGAGCACGTCGCGCGGGAAACCCTTGTGCCCGGCCTGCCGCGCGCCGGTGAGATGGCGTTGCAGGCCGTCGTCGCCGCCGAGCACAAACAGATGCGTCTGGCCGACCGGCACCGCGGGCGACGGCGGGGCGACCGACGCGCGGGGCAGGCCGGCGAGCTGTTTCCAGCCCAGCTCGGGATGGAAACTCCAGGCGTCGCGGAGGTATTCGCGGACGGGTTTTCCATCGTCACCGGGGACGAGCCGGGCGCCCCCGAACAGATAAAACGCCGGGCCGGTCGCAGTGGCGATCACGCCCGCGGCGGCCAGGAGACGCCCGCCGCCCGGGCACGGCGGGAGCTCCTTCCAGCCGGCGGCGGTGTTGTTCAAATCCAGACGGTAAAGCACATTCGCGGCCTCGCCGGCATCGGCCTCGGGAACCGTCAGCCCGCCCGCGATATAGACAACGCCCTTGATGATCGCGCCCGCCTGGCAGGCGAGCGGCCGGGGCATTTTCGGCAGCGCGGTGAAAACAAATTCGCCGGCGCCGGCGCCGGCCTTCCCGCGGGTGACAAACCAGGCGTCGTCGAAGTGCGCGGCGGCGTCGCCGCCGCCAAACATCACGAAACCGTCCTTCCACGGGAACGACACGCCGTAGCCGCCCGCGCGCGGGAGCCTGCCGGCCTCGCGCCATTCCCCGGCGCCGGGTTCGAGGGTGTAAATGGTGTCATGCCAGATTTTTGCGCCGCCCTCCCACGGGCGCTTGCCGGGGAAATTGGAGCCGCCCGCGACCACGAGCGCGCCGCCGGCCACGCCGCCGTAGCTGCCGGCGAATCCTTCCCGGTCGGGGAGGGAGGGCAGCTGCTCCCATGAGAGCACCGGCTTCTCGCGCGAGGGGATGGCGGCGGCGGTCTCCGACGCGGACGCCGCCAAGATGCCGGCACCGGGCAGGTGACAGAGAACGAGGATGATGCGGAGATGTTTTCCAGGGGATGTCATGAGATGGATTGAGAGGCTGGGAGAAAGAATGGCGCACAAGAAACCAAGGCTTCCCCCGCCGCTCAACACCAAGAGGATGGTATAAAAAGTGAACCATGCGGGGGCCGGATTGGAGAGGGGCGCGGGGCGCCAGCCCATCGTCCTCATGCCCTTACTCGTTCTCGTTCTCCCGGACGGATGAGAAAAAGAGAATGGGAACGGGAAGGAGCAAGAGAACGGGAACGATTGGGCCTCTTCGGGAAATCAAGAGAGGCGGAGGCGGGATGGACTCGCGCCGGGTCGCGGGGCGGTTGGCAGGCCGGGGGCCCGCCCGAAAACAAAAAACGGCTGCCTTTGGCGTGAGCCGCCCGAAGCAGACTTGGAAGGCCGCGCTACGATGCTTCCGCGCAACATCAGTCAACAAAGGTCGCTGTTTTCGATGAGACAGGGAAGCCTCGGAGCAGCGGTGCCCAGCCCCGGAGGAATGGCGGCAGGCCGGCTTCGCCGGCGGTTTAAGTTGGAAGTTTAACTGA
This sequence comes from Opitutaceae bacterium, assembly GCA_031282705.1. Classification (GTDB taxonomy): domain Bacteria; phylum Verrucomicrobiota; class Verrucomicrobiia; order Opitutales; family Opitutaceae; genus Termitidicoccus. The sequence continues at coordinate 7,560 of JAITDF010000034.1, forward strand.
TGTTACTGATGTTACGCGGTTCCGTCGTACCGCAGGTTTCCAAACCTGCTTAAAACTCACGCCTGGCCGCGAACCCGCAATCAGGCATGAGCTTCGGAGCAGACTTGGAAGTCTGCGGTACGT
>JAITDF010000036.1 GCA_031282705.1 Opitutaceae bacterium
GCCGCCGCCGCCGCCGGCCCGGCCTCGCGCCACGCGTTTCAACTCCACGATTGCGAGCGCGCCCAGCACGATCAGCGCCACCGTGGAGCCCAGCGCCTTCACCACCGGAATCCGGCTCAGCGCCAGCACGCCGAACGACGCCGCCGTCGTCAGCGCCGACAGCCGGATGGACGGCGGCGGCTCCTCCCCGCGGGCATCGTTCTCCGCGTCGAAAATCGCGTAGTTGTGGCTCAGGCAGACCCCGAGAAACGCACCCAGCAGATGAAACAAATTCAAGGTCTGCCCCGCCAGCCCGAGCACGCCAAACGCAAACAGGCACGACCCCACCGGCGTCGCGAAAATCCGCGTGCCGCGCCCCACGCCGTAAATCACCCACATGCTCAGCCCCACCAGCGCCAGCCCGAGCGCGCTCAACCGCAGCGCCGACACGCGATACCGCGCGAACAGGCGGTTCAGCGTCTCCAGCTGGTCGAGGCCGATGGTGCCCGACCCGGCCGGCGGCTCCGCGCCCGGCGCGTGATTCGCCACGGTCAAAAACCAGCATCCGCCCGGCGCCGTTGACATCAGCAGCGCCACCCGCCCACGCAACGCCTCCGCCAGCGCGCGCACCGCGCCGTCGTAGCCGCGCGAATCCAGCGCAGCGCCGCCCGGCAGGCCGCCGGTGCCGGTGCCGCCGTCGCCGTCGCCGCCGCCGTCGCCGGCGGCCTGCCGGGCGGCCGCCGCGTCCGCCCGCCCGCGCCACGCCGCGAAAAACGGCGCGAACTCCGCCGCGTCAAACTCCCGCCGCTCCAGCGCCGCGCGGAATTTTTCCGCGAAACCCCCGCGCTCCAGCGCCGCCAGCCGCGCGTCCGCCGCGTCCCAGTCCCCCGGCAGCGGCAGCGCCTGCCCCAGCGACGCCGCCGCGCCCCCCGGAAACGCCTCCGCGTGCCACGCGAAAAACCGCTCCAGCGCCTCCCGCGCCGCGCCCGGCGTCGCGCCGCGCGTCAGGTAAACCGTGCGCCGCGCCGATTCCCCGAACAACCCCCGCAACTCCAGCGCCTCGCGCCGCAGCTCCGGGACCGGGATTTCCAGCTCGCGGATGTCGTCGCGCCAATGCAGCAGCCACGGCCCGCCCAGCGCCGCCGCCGCGATGGCGCCCAGCGCCGCCGCCGCCGCCGCGCGCCCGCGCCGCGACGGGCGCGCCTGCGCCCGCGCAAACGCCCGCGTCCGCATGAACGGCTCGCGCACCTGCGCGAACCACAGCACCGCCGCCGCCAGCGCCGCCAGCAGCCCCGCGCTCACAAACACGCCGAGCTGGCGGATCAGCGGCAGGTCGGAAAACATCAGCAGCGAAAACCCGATGACCGTGGTCAGCGCGCTCCCCAGCAGCGGCTTCGCCAGCCGGCGCGCCTTTTCGCCATAATGCTCGCCCGGATGCAGCGGCGGCTGGAGATAAAGATAAAACCCGTAGTCAACCGCCACGCCCGCCAGCAGCGAGCCGATGACAAACACCAGCACGTGCACGCGCTCAAACGCCAGCGTCGCCGCCACCCACGCCCCGAGCATCGCGCCCAGCACGACCGGGGCGAGATGCAGCGCCTTCGGCATCCGCCGCAGGCAGGCCGCCGCCACCCCGAGCACCGCCGCGAGCGAAAGCACGTTGAGCAGCGACATCTCGTGCCGGATGCGGCGGCTGTTTTCCTCCGCGAACCGCGCGATGCCCGTCCACCGCAGCGACACCCCCGGCTCCACCGCGCGCGCCGCCGCCAGCGCCTCCGCCACGGCGTCGAACACCGGCTCCTGCCCCGCGGCGTCCATCGGCTTGTCGCGCGTCAGCGCCCACACCAGCGACACCCCCGCCGGCGCCGCCGGCTCCCCGCCCGCCGCCATCACCGTCTCCACCAGCCCCGGCAGCAGCAGCAACGGGTCCGCCGGCAGCACCTCTTGAAACGCCAGCGCCTCCGGCCGCGTCAGAAACCGCTCCAGCTCCGCCGCCGCCCGCTCCGCCAGCCAGCCGGAAAAATCCGCCGCCGCGCCCGCCGCCGCCAACGCCGGCTCCTCCGCCGCCGCCGGCACCAACGCCACCGACTCCACCGCCACCGGCTCCACCGCCGCCGACGCAGCCGCCACCGCCGCCGGCGCGCCGTTTTGGGCGTCCGCTGAGGGCTTGTTCGACGGAGGCGGCGGGGCCGGCTCCGCCGCCTCCGCCGCCTCCAACGGTGCCGGCTCCAACGGCGGCACCGGCGTCGCCGCCGCAGCCGGTGCCAACGCCGCCGCAGCAGCTGCCGCCGGCGGTGCGCCGCTTTGGGATTTGTCCATTTCCCCATTGGGATTTTTTTGGGATTTGGGATTTTGGGATTTGGGATTTTCCACCTGGGATTTGGGATTTGCCGCCGCCGGCGGCCTCTGCGCCGCCTCGAACTCCCGCCGCTTCCCCGCCAGCCAGCCGGGCAGCAGCAACTCCAGCCGCCGCTCAAAAACGTGCCGGCCCAGCGCGTCGCGCGCACGGGTGTCGCCCGCCGCCTCCACCTCGGCAAACGCCGGCGACGCGCGCAGCGCCCCGGCAAACGCCGCCGCCGCCCCGTCCTCCCGCGCGCCGCCGCCGTGCGCACCGCCGCCGCCGCCGTCCGGCGCGTGCAATGCGAACAGCGCCACGCGGGCCTGCCGGTCGTTCGCCAGCGAGCGCACCACCGCCAGTTCCGCCGCCTGTTCCCCGTCCGGGACCAAGTCGAGGAGATCGTGCGAGATCTTTTGCGAGAAATCCAGCGACCACAGCCACGCCACGCCTGACAACGCCCCCGCCAGGAGCAGCAGACGCGCGAGCCATTTCTGTTTCAGGGGATTCATGGTTTGCCTCCCACGGAACACTTGGGCCGGCTGCGCCGCAACCGAAATAGCCCGGAGAAACTTTGGCCGGGCGCAACCCAAGGCGGTCTCCCCGCGCCGCCGCGCGCCCTCTTTTTCCTGCGTTCCCTCTGAAAAAACCCGCCACAAAAAACCCCCGCGCCCTTGCAACCAAAAAACGAAAAAACTTATCCTCATTCCGCCTGTGAATAACTTGTGGGAAAGTTGCTCTTGCCCCGCCGTTTTTCTTTGCCGTTATTTGCGCCCTTCCTTTGCATCCGCTCCGCGCCTTCAGGTTCTTTCACACATTCCATCCTCGGCTTCCGGCCGGCGCCCAGAGAACAGCATGATATTAAGCAGGGCATCAATATCTTACAAAACAACATTCTTCATCCCCCCTTCCTTGATGCCCGCCGCGACAATTTTTCCCTGCGCCCCCTGTCCCGAAGCAGAGATTGCGATGTGTCCTAAAGCCCGCAGATGCGTTTTGTGAATAAATTCATCAACTCTCATTCAGGACATGCCATCACTTGCCACGACCAACCCTCTTTGGGGCACCATCAAATCCGATCTGAAAACCCTCTTTCCCGAGGATGTCTTTCAACTCTGGTTTGAGCCCATTGTGTGCCTCGACGCCAACGACGACACCCTCACGCTCGGCGTCCCCAATGACTTTGCCGCCATCTGGATCAGCGACAATTACCTCGACCTCATCGGCCGGCGCCTCCGCCTCGCGACCGGTCGCGACATCGCCATCTCGTTCAAGACCCACAAGCCTTCCGGCGCCGGCGCATCCGCGCCCGCCGGCCGGCTGGCCGCCCCCGACGCCGCCGCCCCCGCCGCGCAACCCCACCTCCGCCGGCACGGAACCTCCACCCGCCCCCCCCATCCGCCGCCCGCCGCCGCCTCGTCCCTCAACCCCCGCAACACCTTCGAAAACTACGTCGTCGGCTCCAGCAACCAGATGGCCCACGCCGCCGCGCTCGCCGTCGTCCGGGCGCCCGCCCAAGCCTACAACCCGCTCTTCATTTATGGCGAGACCGGGCTCGGCAAAACCCACCTCATGCACGCCATCGGGCATGCCATCCTCCAGAAAAACCCCCACGCCAAAGTCGCCTACCTCTCCACCGAAAAATTCACCAACGAGTTCATCCAGGCCCTCCAGGAAAACGCCCTGGCCAAGTTCCGCCAGCGCTACCGCCACGTCGATGTCCTCCTGATCGACGACGTCCAGTTCCTCGGCGGAAAGGAGCGCATCCAGGAGGAGTTCTTCCACACCTTCAACGAACTCTTCGAGTCGCAAAAACAAATCGTCCTCTCCAGCGACCGCCACGCCTCGGAAATCCAGAAACTTGAGGCCCGCCTCGTCTCCCGCTTCGAGTGGGGGCTGCCCGCCGACATCCAGGCGCCCGACTACGAAACCCGCCTCGCCATCCTTCGCACCAAGGCGGTCGCCTTCAAACTGGACCTCCCCGACGACGTCGCCGCCTTCATCGCGAAAAACTTCGCGAAAAACATCCGCCGCCTCGAAGGCGCGCTCCTCAAGGTCGCCTCCCACGCCAACCTCGGCAACCCCATCGACCTGCCCACCATCGAAACCCTCCTCCAGGACCTCCTCATGGAGCAGGCGCAAAACCGCCTCACCATCGAGGTCATCCAGAAACGCGTCGCCGACCACTACCAGATCCGGCACCTGGACATGACCAGCAAACGCCGCCCCGCCAACATCGCCTTCGCCCGCCAGGTCGCCATGTATCTCTCCCGCCTGCTCACCAAGCACCCCTTGCAGGAAATCGGCGACGCCTTCGGCGGCCGCGACCACGGCACCGTCATCCACGCCGTGAAAACCGTGGAAAACATGATGGAGCAGGACGCCTCCGCCCGCGGCAGCGTCGAATACCTGAAAGCCCAGCTCTCGCGCTGAACATTCCGCCTTTCCAATTTTCCGATTGTTGCGAAACGCCCCGCCCGCCGGCACCGGCGCTCCTGCCTTAAACTTAAACTCTGATGTTACGCGGAACCGTCCGTTCTCTTTCTCTTTCCTCTTTCGTCAGGTGTAAGCCGGCAGAAAGAGGAACGAGAACGCGTAACATCAGTTCAACTTCAACTTAAACTTAAACTTGACTCCCCCCGTGAGCCTCACACCCGAACAAAAAAACGCCGTCGCCTCCTGGGTTGCCGCCGGAGACAGCCTCTCCGACGTGCAGAAAAAACTCACCGCGCAATTCAAGATTTCCATGACCTACATGGACGTCCGCTTCCTGGTGGACGATCTGGGCCTCACGCTCAAGGACGCCGCGCCCCCGCCGGCCCCCGCCGCGCCCCCGCCGTCTCCGCAAGCCGGCCCCGCCGCGCGCCCGGACTTCCCCAACCGCGCCCCGCTGGACGAAGACGAAGCCTTTGAACCCGCGGCCGACGACCAGCAAACCCGGCCCGCCTCCATGTCCGGCGGGCTCGACGACGATGACGCCGCAGCCGACGACGACGGGATGCCCGAATCCGAAGCCGGCGCCGCCTCCGCCGTGCGCGTCGAAGTGGACAACGTCACCCTCATCCCCGGCGCGCTGGCCAGCGGCGGCGTCACCTTCAGCGACGGCGTGACCGGCAAGTGGATCGTGGACAACTACGGCCGCCCCGGCTTCACGCAAATCAGCAAACCCGACTACCGCCCCACCGCGGCCGACGCCGACGCCTTCATGCGCCAGCTCGGCGCCGCGCTCCAAAAACGCGGATACTGACCCATCAAGCACGCGGCGGCACCATCGCCCCCGCCCAAGCCGGCAGGCGAAGCAGGCGGGAGCGTATTTTATTCACCTTTGTCGGACTTATTCTGCTGTATTTCAATTTATCCTAACTGATGTTACGCGGTTCCGTCGTACCGCAGGTTTCCAAACCTGCTTAAAACTCACGCTTGGCCGCGAACCCGCAATCAGGCATGAGCTTCGGAGCAGACTTGGAAGTCTGCGGTACGT
>JAITDF010000041.1 GCA_031282705.1 Opitutaceae bacterium
CCGAAGGTGGTGGCGGAGATGCCGGCGGCGCCTTCGGCGGGGGGCGCGTCCCCGGTCGCGTTCGCGGCCGCGGCTGCGGCCTTGTCCCCGGGCGCGGCCGGGGTCGCGGCCCAAGTGCTGGAGACGAGGGCGCCTTTTTCGTCGAGCAGGCGGGCGGCGAGGAGCGGGCCGCGGGCGGAAAATTCGAGCGTCCAGCGCGAGCCGGCGGAGAGGCGTTTTACCGGCGCGATGGCGGAGAGGATGGTTTCGGTTTTCCCGGAGGTGAGGATGATTTCAAGGCGGCCCTGGCCGGAGACGCGGGCGGAGTAGTGGTGGTGGCGGTCGCGGAGGCGCAGCAGGGCGGAGACAAAAACGTCCTCGTCGGGCGTTTTGCGAAAGCGCAGGGCGATGGCGGCGTCGGCGAGGGCGGCGGGGTCGGGGCCGGTGGTGGCGGCGTGGCCGGGGGCGGCGGGACCGGGGTCGGTGTCGCCGGGGGTGGCGGCGGAGGCGGGGATGGGGCCGGCGTAGGTGAGCAGGCCGGCGAAGCCGGTCATGCCGTTTTTTTCCAAATACTCCCGGCGGCGGAGCCGGTCGCCACCGGCGGGGGAGCCGACGTATTCCTTGAGGATGACGCGGAGGAGGCCGAATTCGTCCACGGCCCAGTTGCGGGTGGGGCGGTGGTCGATGCGGTCGAGCCAGTCTTCGGGCAGGGTGCCGAAGGGGGTGCCGGCGAAGGTCTGGGCGACGAGCGGGGCGGCGGGCGCGGCGGGGACGGTGGCGGTGGCGGGGGCGATTGCCGCGGAGAGGCTGGCGGCGAAAAAGGGGATGCGGCTGCGGGCGGGCATGGCGGGGAGGGGGAGGGAATTTTCGATTTTCGATTTTTGATGGCGCGGGCAGGGAGGACAAGGGGGCGGGCGGTTATTTGGATGGTTTCCAGTCGGGGGCGCCTTTTTCCGCGAGCAGGGCGGCGGCCACGAGGGCAAATTCGCCGCGTCGGAGCGGCTGGCCGGAGGAGAAGGCGGCGGGGGCGGAGAGGGTCTGGCCGGCGATGCGGCGCCAGTCGGGGGTGATGTTGTCGAGCGCGGGGGCGAGGGTCTGCCAGGTGGGCGGGGACTTGGCGTCGCCGGCGGCGGGCGGCACGGGGGCGGGGCGGCCGGTCAGGCGGGCGAGGCGGGCGAGGGCGGCCTGGGCGTCGGCGGGGGCGAGGGGTTCGCCGGCACCCCAGGCGGAGTCGGCGCCGATGGACAGGCCCGCTTTTTTGGTGAAGGGGCCGGGGCGGTCCATGACGCCGTGGAGGGAGAGGAGCTGTGTGGCGCGCCAGAGGGGGGTGCCCCAGGGGATGTCGCGATACCAGCGCTGGATGAGGTTGGCGCCGGCTTCGAGCTGGGCGGCTTGCACCGCGACGGGGTTGAGGTCGCGCGGGCGGACGCCGCGCCGGACGGCAAGGGCGGCGATGGCGCCGGCGGCCTGGCCGGTGAGCATGGTGACGGGCTGGAGGCGGGTGGCACCGTTGGCGACGCGGGATTGGGAGATGTTTTTCTCGGCGGCGACGAGGCCGTCGATGCGTTCGGGGATGAAGACCTCGAAGGGCACTTGGAAGGGGCCGCCGCCGCGGGGGATTTCGCCGGCGGTGTCGAGATCGGTTTCGATGGCATGCGCGGTGGGACCGTGGTCGAGGTCCATGAAGTAGTCGCCCATCGCGACAGAGGTGGGGAAGTGGGTCGCTTTTTCAAAGCGGCCGAGGTCGGCGGCTTTTAGGGTGTAAACGCCGATCATGCGGCGGGCTTCGCGGACGTAGGGCCATTGGGGCATGTGGCGGGCGAGGGCGGCGAGGTCGGGCCGCAGGTCGAGGGCGGCGATGGCGCGGCGTTGGTGCGGGGTGTCGTAGCCTTCGTCCTCGGCGAGGCCCCAGGGGAGGCCGAGTTCCTGCTGGAAGTAGTAGATTTCGGAGAGCGTGCGGTAAATGCCTTCGCGCTGGGCGGCGCGGCGGGCGGCGGGGTCTTCGATGGCGGCGACGGTCACCGGGTAATCCTGGCGGCCGCCGTTGAGGCCGGCGCGGGTGTGGCGTTCCTCGGAGAGCGCGCCGGTGGCGGGGCTGGCGCTGTCGGCCATGCCGCGCCAGGCGATGAGGACGCGCCAGGAGCGGGGGCCTTTCACGTTTTTGGCGGCGCTTCCCCAGATGACGGGGCCGGCGAGTTGCGAGCCTTTGTGGCGGCGGGCGTCGTAGCCGGGCGGCGGGGTTTTGATTTGGAGATGGGGGGGCACGCCTTCGGGGTATTCGCGGATGACGGCCGTCCAGGTGTGGTATTGCAGCACGGCGGCGGGGTCGGGGGCGTCGCTGGTGACGTTGCCGACGCGGTAGCGCGCGCCGGCGAGCGGCAGCACGTCGCCGTATTCGGTGGCTTCGACGAGGACTTTGCAGGCGATGGTTTTTCGCGCGCCTTTGGGTGCGAGGCCTTCGTGTTTCGCGTCTTCGTGCTCGACGACCACGCCGGTGACGCGGTCGCCGGAGCGGGTGACTTCGACGACTTTGGCGCGGAGGGCGAGGTCGAGCACGGCGCCGGGTTTGCGGCGGGCGTGCGCGATGAAGGCGTGGAGCGTGGCGCGGGCGGCGCGCGGTTCGTAGCCGCCTTCGAGCTGGCGGGGCCAGGCGTAGTAGGCGCGGAAGGGGTCTTTGTTGAGCGTGTAGTAGTGGTTGACGATGCTTTCGTGGAATTCGCGGTAGAGGCCGCGTTCGCGGACGGGGAATTTTTCCCAGCAGCCTTCCTCGTCCATGGTGGTGACGGCGGCGGCGGCCATCTGGCCGCCGATCCAGTCGGTTTCTTCGAGCAGGAGGACGGTGGCGCCGAGGCGGGCGGCTTGCACGGCGGCGGCCCAGCCGCCGGTGCCGGCGCCGGCGACGATGATGTCGTAGGCGGGGGCGAGTTTGTCCGGCGGGGTGTTGAGTTTCGCGGGCTCGAAGTCGGGGGCGAGGACGGGGTAGCCGGTCCAGGCGGCGCGGCCCGCGAGGCCGGCGGGGGGCGGGGCGGACGCGGCGGGGGCGGGCGTGGCGGAGTCGATGCGGAAGGCGGTGAGGGCGGCGAAGGGGGCGGCGGCGATGCCGCAGGCGCCGGAGGGCGGGGCGTCGCGGTCGAGGGCGTCAACCCGGGCCTGCTGCACGCCGTGTTCGTCGGAAACGGTCGCGGTGAACAGGGGGCCCTTGCCGGCGAGGGCGAGCCGCCATGTCGCGCCTTCGGTGTAGCGGGAGCGGGTGACGAGGGCGGCGAGGGGGGCCGCCTTGCCGCCGGCGACTTTGAGCAGTTCCAGACGGCTGTCGCCCGAGAAGCGCGCGGTGATGTAATCGCCGGGGGTGGCGAGGCGGGCGACGAGGCCGAAATAGACGCCGGGGTCGGTGGTTTTTTGGAAATCAGCCGCGAGGGCGGCGTCGGAGAGCAGTGCCGCGGAGGGGGCGGCTGCGGCGGGGCCGGCGGCTGGGCCGGCGGCGGCGGAGGCGGAGGAGGAGGCGAGGGGGCCGCGATAGACGAGCACGCCGTGTTCGTTTTTGTTGATGACGCGGAGGGCGCCTTTGCCGTCGCGCGCCCAGTTTGGGGTGACGCGGGGCGTGCCGGCGTCCTCCCAGCCGGGCGGCAGGCCGCCGAGCGGGACGGGGAGCAAGGTGGAATGGAAAATGTATAATGCAGAATGGGGCGCGGGAGGCGCGGGAGGCGCGGACAGGGCGGGGAGGGCCGGGAGCGCGAGGAGGGCGAGAAGCGCGGACAGGGCGGAGAGGGCGGGAGGAGGCATGGGTTTGGGCGAGGTCATGAGTTTTGGTGTTTTTCTCAGCAAGGTAAACCGGTGTTTTCGGCAAGGGGTGAAGGGGCGTGGCCGGCGGCGGCGTGGTCAGTGGCGGGCGGTCAGCCGCGGGCGGGGCGGCCGCCGGCGAAAGGGGCGGGGCGGTCCGGGCATTTTTCATTTTCCATTTTCATTTTGCATTCAAAGGGGTCGGGCAGGTCCAGCCAGCCGGCTTCCATGTCGCTGAGGCCGGAGTAGAGGCGGGCGGTGCCGTCGGCGCGGCGCAGGAGGCCGCCGCTGAACACGACGTCGGCCAGGTCGGGGCGTTTGGAGTCGCCGGCGGGGAAATCGTCGCGGCAGGCGATGATGCGCACCGGCGTCGTCCGCCGCGTCGCGGGGTCGAGGTGGAATGTCATCGGGTAATAGTGCCGGTGCTCCCTGGCGTCGAAGCAGGCGATGTGCCCGAGGACGCCGAGCAGGCCGCCGGGCAGGAGGTGCGCTTCGTTGGCACCGACCCACTCGGTGTCGATGCACTGGTCTTCGAGCAGGGGCGCGGCGGCGATGTCGGGGGCGTTGAGCGCGGCGAGGCTGTCCGCGATGTAGAAGCCGATTTTGCCGCGGCCGCCTTTCGCGCCTTGCGGGCGGGTGAGGACGCCGACGCGGCCGCCGGGCAGTTCGACGAGGCGGATGTCTTTCATGCGGTCGGGGCCGTCCAGGAAATGCCGCAGTGAGGCGAGCGCGCGGCCACGGTAAAACTCCATGCGCCAGGCGGTCCCGCCGTCGGCGAGGCGCGCGGGGAAGCGCACGCCGCCCACCACCCATTCGCCGGCGATGCGGGCGACGCAGGGGTCTTGCAGGCCGTGCAGGACGACCGCGCCGGGGTGGGGGCGCCAGATGCCGTCGGGGTGCTCCTGGAAAAACATCGCGTCCGCGTGCTCGACTTCGCGCGCCTCGACGCGTGCGACGATGACGCGCGCGCCTCCGCAGGCGAAGGGTGCGGTGATGTTATACACATCCCGCGCGCCGGCGCCCTCGAAGCGCAATTTGCCGCCGGCCCGCGCCGGGCGGGTGAACCGCCGGAGGAGCGTGGCGCAGGAGGCCGGCGCGGGCGGGGGCGGCGCGCAGGGGGCTGGCGCGCAGGGGGCCGGCGAAACCGCAAGGAGGTCGGGACTCATGAGTTATGGAAGATGTTTTTGTTTAAAAAAAGCCCGGGGGACGGGAAGCCCCGGGGGGACATGCGCCGCCGGCATGGTGCGCGGCGCGCGGCGCGCAAAGTGACGCGACGCACCATAAGCGGTTTCGCCGCGCGGCGCGTTTGATTCCTCCAAACGTGTTTTGCGAACACATGCGCCCCTCATGCGGCGGGCGCGCCGGCGGTGTTCGGCGGCGCTGGCGGGCCGGCGCGGGCAGGCGGCAGGCCGGCGGCGGTTTCGGAAAATGGGAGATATGGGAGATATGGCGTCCGCCGAGGTGCTGGCAGCGATTTTGCCGAAACCGCCGCCCGCCCGTCCCCCGGAAAACGCCATGCCTCCCATGCCTCCCATATCTCCCATGCCTCCCATCGCCGCCCGCGCCGCCGCCCCTCGTCCGCTCCGGCGGCGGTGTTCGATAATCGCAGCTTCCAAAATCAGAAGCGCCGGCCAGCGTGATGGGGTAAAACCATTCCGTAAAATCATGCCCCCATCGTTGACCACCGCACGCCCTCATCGCCCCTCTGTTGACGCCCCGCCGCCCGGGTCCGGCCGCCGGATGCGGCGCGGGCCGTCCGCCCCGGTTGCGGACGGCGGGCACGGGCCGTCCGCCCTGGCTCCGGCCCGGGCCAGGCCCGATCCGTTCGACCCGTGGCGCAGCTCGACGGGGATCGACGGCTACAACCGCGAGGTTTTTGAAAACGAGGCGGGGTTGCTGCCCGAGCTGGGGATTTTCGGGTGGCTGCGTTTCCGCCAGGCTTTGGTCAATGCGCTTTCGCCCGACCGGCACCCGGACGAAATCGAGATCCACTACATGAAGCGGGGGCATCTGCGCTGGTGGGTGCGCGAGAGCGCGTATGATTTCAGCACGGGGCAGGTCTTTGTCGTGCTGCCGGGGGAGCTGCACGGCAGCGAAAGCGGCGCCATCCAGCCTTGCGAGCATTACTGGCTGCGGCTGAGGCTGCCGGCGGGCAACGCGGCGCTGCCGTTGCTGACGCGCGAGCAGACCCGGGAGATCATCGACGGCTATCGTGCCATCACGTTGCGCTGCTTCGGCGTGTCGCCCGAGGTGAGCGAGTTTTTCGAGCGGCTGCACGAGGAGCACCGGGCGCCCGCGCAGATGCAGTCCGTCCTGATGGGGCGGGCCATGCTGCATGCGTTGCTGATCACGATTCTGCGCGATCATGGCACCCGTTGCGGGCGGGCGGTGGCGAAGGGTTTTGCCACCTGGCAGGTGCGCCGGGCGCTGGAATGGCTGGACGCCGGCTACCGCGAGCCCGATTTGAAAATAGAGGAGTTTGCCGTCCGCTCCGGCTGCAGTTCCACGGCCTTGCGCAACCGCTTCAAGATCGAGACCGGCTACACGCCGCACGAGTATGTGCTGCACCGGCGCATCGAGGACGCGCGGCGCGAGCTCGCGACGACGGACCGGGACATCACCACCATCGGATACAGCCTGGGGTTTTGTTCGAGCCAGTATTTCGCCACCGTGTTTCGCCGGCACACGGGCATGCCGCCCAGCGCGTATCGCATCAAGCACGGCGGCGGCGGCGGCACGGCCCGGAGGCCAGGGGGATAGCGGGGCGCCGCCCGTTCCTCGTTCTCGTTCTTCTTTCTTCTTTCCTCTTTCTCTTTCTCTTTCCTCTTTCGTCAGTCAGGCACGGGTGGGCGGAGAAAGAGGAAAGAGAAAGAAGAAAGAGGAACGAGAACGAAGAACGAGAACGAGGGAAGGGCGGGAGGCGGGAGACCGCCATGCGTCACGGGCCGGAGTCCGGGCGGATGGTGTAGCCGGGGCGGTAGGCGGGGGTGATGAGCGCGGGGGCGGCGGGCTCGCCGGGGATTTCCATTTTCACGGGGTCCCAGCGGATGCTCCTGCCGAGGCGCTGGGCGAGGGTGCCGAGGAGCACCATCTCCGTCTGGCGGGAGGAGGTTTCAAAGCCGGCGCAGGCGGCGGCGGGGTCGCGGGCGAGGCAGGCTTGCATCCATTCGAGGTAGTGGCCGTCGGTGCCCTGCCGCTTGGGGCGCGGAAGGCGTTGGGGCACGTCTTTCGTGGCGGGGTGGTTCATGATGCCAAGGAGTTTTTCCTCGCCGTGGAGTTTTATGTAGCTGTCGCCGTAGATGAGGCCCTTGGCGCCGATGATCATTTTTTCGGAGCCTTTGCGGTCGTCGTATTTCGCTTCGAGGCCGTGTTGGGCAAAGAGGTCTTTCGGGGGCGCCCAGCCGCCGTCATACCATGTGAGTTTGAGCGGCGGGCGGTGGTTGAGTCGCGGGAAATGGTAAACGAGGTGCGAGCCTTTGGGGAACATGCCGGGGGCGGGGGGCGGGCCGAGCTTGAGCACGTCGATTTTCTCCGGCACGCCGAGGTCGAGGGCGCGGTGGGCGAGGTTGGTGAGGTGGCAGCCCATGTCGCCGAGGGGGCCGGTGCCGTATTGCGTCCACCAGCGCCAGCGGTGGGGGTGGAGGCGGTGGTCGAAGGGCGCGTCGGGGGCGACGCCGAGCCAGGTCTGCCAGTCCATGTCCTTGGGCATTTCGGTTTTGGCGCCGCCGGGGGGAAGGGCGGGTTTGCGGTCGCACCAGACGATGACGTCGGTGATGTCGCCGATGACGCCGGCCTGGATGACTTCGATGGAGCGGCGCAGGAAGAGGTTGATGCTGCTTTGGCTGCCCATCTGCGTGACGACTTTGCTGTCGGCGGCGATTTGTCTCATGCGGCGGGCCTCCCGGATGGTGCGCGTGAGCGGTTTTTCGCAGAAGACGTGGAGGCCGCGGCTCATGGCGAGCATGGAGATGGGCGCGTGCATGTGGTCGGGGGTGGTGACGATGACGGCCTGGATGGTTTTCTCGGTGTCGAGGAGTTTGCGGTAGTCTTGATAGAAGCGGACGCCGGGCCATCGTTCCTTGATGTATTTGCCGCCGGCGTTGCCGCGGTGGGGATCGACGTCGCAGATGGCGGCGATGTCGGCGTGGTCGGCGAGCTGGACCATGTCGCGGCACATGTTGACGCCGCGCCCGCCGGTGCCGATGAGGGCGAGGTTGAGCTTGCCGGTGTTTGGGGAGCGGGGATCGCCGGCGGAGCGCAGGACGGAAGGGAAGGCGAGGGCGCTTCCGGCGGCGAGGGCGCCGAGTTTGAGGAAGGAGCGGCGGGTTGTTTTCATGGGAGTTTTCATGGGAGTTGCTTGAAGGGGTCGGCGGTGCGGGCGTTTTCGGGGAGGGGTTTGTCCTTGTTTTCGTCGTAGGCGTGCAGGGGGCGTATCCAGATGTTGCGGTATTTGAGGAGGCCGCCGTGGGGGCGGAGGCGGACGCGGCAGGCCGTCTGGCCGCCGCCGACGGGTTGCGCGATGTGGACGGGGAGGTTGTTGTGCAGGACGGTGTAGGTGGCGGGCCTGGTTTTTTCGCCGGCGGCGAAAACGGGCGCGGTGTAGTAGATGTCGAGCGTGTGCCATTGGCCGGGGGGGAGGCAGGCATTCACGAGCGGGGGCAGGTGGCCGTAGATGGCGGCGGCCTGTCCGTCGGGGTAGGTGTCGTTTTCATGGCTGTCGAGGATTTGGATTTCGGGATGGTCGCCGAATTCGATGCCGGAGTTGCCGCGCCTCTGGTCGATGCGGGGTTTTTGCCCTTTGGCGGCGGGCATGGCCGGCTCGTCGGGGGAGGTGCGGTATTCGAGGTGGAGATGGCAGTCGGCGAACCGGGCGCGCGTCTGGACTTGCGACTTGATGACGAGGGCGCGGTCGGCGCCGTCGATTTCCCATTTGGCGGGGCGCTCGGGTGCGTCGGGGTTGCGGGCGTCGAGGAGCATCCACTGGTCAAAGCCGGCGCCGTCGAAGAGGACGATGGCGTCGGACGGCGGCTTCCCGGCGGCGGCCGGGGTGACGACGCTTGGCCGCGGCCGGAGGCGGTCGGCCTTTTTGTAAGGCGGCTGGGAGGGTTGGACCGCGGCGTGGAGGGCGAGGGGAAAAGCGAGGAGGAGGAAGAGGGCGGGGGAGGGTAGGTGTGTTTTCATGGGAGCGGGCGCGGGCGCATTTTGAAGCGGGAGTTGGTTGAGTTGGTTGAGTTGGTTGAAAATTTTTTCCGATTGAAATCGAATGCAGTCGATTGCAGTCGATTTTGAATCGACTGCAGCCGGTTTAAGCCGGGGAAACCCCCTCCCGCCTCGCCTCGATTTCCTGGCGGATGCGCGCCGCCTGCCCGCGGCTGATCGGGTAACGCCGCACGATGACAATCGACACGAGCACCACCGCGATCTGGATGCCGATAAGCATGAGGCGCATCCGCTCAAGCACCGGCCCCGCGGGCGGGAGCGACGCGTCCGCGTAGCCGGCCAGTTTGGGCAGGGCGCCCGCCGCGACCATGGTGGAGATGCCCACGATGCGGCCCAGAAAACTGTTGACCGCGCTGTAGGCGCCCTCCCGGCGCAACCCCGTGCGCAATTCATCCATGTCGCAGATGTCGGGCAGCATCGCGCCAAACATGAGCGCGGCGCAGGGCATGCCCGCCGCGTCGATCACCCACGTGATGATCACCAGCCACGGGTGCGCGGGCCGCAGGGTGAAGGGCAGCAGCAGCAAACCGAAGCCGAGGATGACCAGGCCGCACAACGCCGCCTCGCGTTTGCCCAGCCGGGTCGAAAGCCACAGCCCGAGGGGTATGGCGAGGAGGTTGGAGAGCACCGTCAGGCTGCCCCCCACGCCGCTGATCAACGAGGCCAGCTCCTTGTTGTTCCCGCACGCATAGACGATGTGCACGTAACTGCCGAGCACGCCCACCACGCCGGTGCCGAAGGCGAGCAAAAGCTGCGCCGACAGGATGATGAGGAAGGGGCGGTTGCGCAGCGTCATGCCCAGGGCGCGAAAAATCGGCACCCGCGCCCGCCGCGCCGCCGGCCCGCCCCCGCGCTCGCGGCAGAACACGACGGTGATCATCCCCGCCGCCAGCACCACGCCCGCGCCGATGACCCCCAGCCACCGCGCCCCGGTGATCTCGCCCCCGAAAACCTTGCGCTGGCAAAACCAGTAAAACCACGCCGCGCAAAGGGTGCCGGCAACCCCCGCGTAACTCTTCCAGGCGATGACCCGCGTGCGCTCGTCGTAATCCGGGGTCAGCTCCATGCCGAGCGCGCCGTAAGGGACGGCGACCAGCGACTGGCAGATCGCGATCAGCGTGCCGAAAAAAGTCACATAGGCGAACATGCCCGCGTTGCCCGTGCGCGGGCACCACCAGATGAGCGGCATCACCACCGCCCCGGCGAGCGCGCCGATGGCGATGAACGGCCGCCGCCGCCCCCGCCGCGAGGCGCAGTTGTCCGACATCGCCCCGATCAACGCGTCCGCCACGGCGGCGAACACCCGCGGCAGCGCCAGCGCCAGCCCGAGCAGCAGCGGGTCCATCCCGTATCCGAGCGTGAAGATGGGCACGGCAAGCGCGCCCACGACATTGGCCAGAAAAAAATCGGACAACCCGCCCGTGCCGTAGGCGATCTTTTCCTTCAGCGGCAGCTTTTCAGAGGCGGGGATGGAGGGCGTTGACATGGGAGGATGCGCGCAGATTAGCAGTCGGGAAAACCGCGCGCGTTCCAATTACAAAATCGGAAAAATTGAACACCCCGCCCCCGCCGCCGCCGCCGCGCCGCATCAGTCTTTCTCTTTCCTCCTTCCTCGGTATCCTGCCGGGCTTCCCGCTTCGCCCGGAACTCCCTGCCCGTTCCTGACGAAAGACAAGGACAAAGAGGAAAGAAGAAACTGATGTTACGCAGTCGGCAGATTTTGGCAGGGCGGTCACGCCGAGACCGCCCTAGTGTGCCGCGGGCTGGCCGCGGACCCCCCGGCCACACCTCCCGGCCAAAACACG
>JAITDF010000109.1 GCA_031282705.1 Opitutaceae bacterium
AAGACTGGCTGCCGCGTAACAGTTAAAAATAACGGGGGCCTCATTTATTCTGACTGTAAGGCGCCGCCCGGCTCCGCACCGCCGCAACTCCCGGCAGATGCTCGCGTCTGCCCCGGCGATTCCGATGCTCCCGCTTCCGCCGGACGCATTTTTCGCCGCCTGTCATGCAAACCCTCCATTCCCGAAACATCCTCCTCGCCGCCGTGCTCGCCGCCGCCTTCGCGCTCGCGCCCGCCGGCGCCGGCGCCGGCGCCGGCGTCGCTTATGCGCAAACACCGCAGCCCGCAGCCGCGCCCACCGCCGAGCCCGCGCCCGCCATCGTGCGCGCCGCCCCCGCCCCCGCAGCGGCAGCAGCCGCCGCCACCGCGCCCGCCGCCGAGCCTGACCTCAACACCATCACCAACCTCTGGCGCATCCCGTCGCCGACGCCCATCCCCTACCCGCCCGCCGGGGCCGCCGACATCGAGGCCGTCATGCGCCGCGTCCTCGATTACCTCGAAACCGCCAGCCCCGTCATCGTCACCGACACCGGCACCGGGGAACGCGTCGCCGATTTCACGAAACCGCTCCCGCGCAACCTCGCCGTCGAACGCGGCCCGTTTCTCATCGTCAGCTACGAGTGGGGCGTCACCTACGCCGGCATGATCCACGCCGCCGCCGCGACGGGCGACGCGCGCTACACCCGCTACGTGGACGAACGCCTCACCGCCATCGCCGCGCTCGCGCGCCATTTCTCCGCGCTCCCGCCCGGCGAACGCCCGCAACGTTATCTCCTGCGCAGCGTCGTCGCCCCCGCCTCGCTCGACGACTCCGGCGCGATGGCCGCCGGCATGATCAAGGCCCTGCAAGCCCGCGCCACCGCCGCCGACCTCCGCCCCCTCATCGACCGCTACCTCGCACATATTTCGGGCGGCCAGAAACGCCTCGCCGACGGCACCCTCGCGCGCGACCGCCCCATGCCCGACAGCCTCTGGCTCGACGACCTCTACATGAGCGTCCCCGCCCTCGCGCAAATGGGCGCGCTCACCGGCGACGCCCGCCACTTCGACGACGCCGCGCGGCAAATCCTCCAGTTTCACGCCCGCATGTTCGTCCCCGCCAAAAACCTCTTCATGCACGGCTGGGTCGCAGGCATGAGCGGGCACCCCGCCTACCACTGGGGCCGCGCCAACGGCTGGGCGCTCCTCGCCACCGTCGAGCTCCTCTCCGTCCTCCCCGACGCGCATCCGCGCCGCCCCGCGCTCCTCGCCATCCTCGGCGACCACGCCCGCGGCCTCGCCGCCGTGCAGGGCGTCAACGGCCTCTGGCACCAGCTCCTCGACCGCCCCGAAACCTACGAGGAAACCTCCGCCAGCGCGATGTTCGTCTATGGCCTCGCCCGCGCCATCAACCGCGGCTGGCTCGACCCGCTCGTTTACGGCCCCGTCGCCTCCATCGGCTGGAACGCCGTCGCGAAGCAAGTCAACGCGCGCGGCCAGGTGGAAAACGTCTGCGTCGGCACCGGCATGGGTTTCGACCCCGTGTTCTACGCCTACCGCAAGACCAGCCCGTATGCGGCGCACGGCTACGGCCCCGTCCTCCTCGCCGGCGCCGAGATGATCACGCTCCGCAAAGGCCTGGGCGCCGACGCCATCGTCCACGACGGCGGCGTCCATTTCGGAAAAGTGCCGACGCGCCTGTGGTGAGGGGTTTTCAAAACAACGACAATATGAAATCGCTCTTTTACTCGTTTTCGTTCTCGTTCTCGTTCTCTTACTCGTTCTCGTTCTCGAAACATTCTGAAAACAGCAGAGAGAACGAGAACGAGTAAGAGAACGAGAACGAAAAAACAGAAGTCAGTCCCCCACTCCCCCCGCCATCCTCTTTCCTCTTTCCTCTTTATCTTTATCTTTATCTTTCCTCTCCCTCTCCCTCTTTCTCTTTCTCAAAAAACAAACTCCATCCCGCGCTCCGGTTTTCCAGAGATAAAGATATGATAAAGATTAAAGATAAAGAGGAAAGAAGAAAGATTCAGACCACTCCCTTCCGCCATGCGCCCGCCACATCTCATCGCCGCCCTCGCGCTTCCCGCCGTCCTTCCGTTTTTCAGCCCGCCGGCATTTTCCCTCGACCGTCCCGGGGGCACCTTGCCCGTCCTCCAGGACACAGTCAGCCCGGCCCCGGCGTCCGCGGGGAGGCAGTTTGTTTATAAAGGCAACCCCCTGGTCAGGCATATCTACACCGCCGATCCCGCGGCGCGGGTCTTTGGCGGGCGCCTTTATGTCTATACTTCGCACGACAACGAAACCGCCGACTATTTCGACATGACCGACTGGCATGTCTTCAGCACGGATGACATGGCCAACTGGACGGACCACGGCGCCTTCTTCGGGCTGAAAGACATCCCGTGGGCGGAGAGCATGGCGTGGGCTCCCGATTGCGTCGAAAGGGGTGGAAAATACTATTTTTATTACCCGGTGGAGAGAAAAAAGATAGGCGTCGCGGTGTCGGACAGCCCCGTCTCGGGTTTTATCGACAAGGGCGGGCCGCTCATCGACAACACCGGCAATGAGGAGCTGGCCGGGCCCGAGCCGATAGACCCCGCGGTCATCGTGGAAAAGGGGCGGGCGTATATGTTTTTCGGTTGCAGGCAGCTTCGCATGGCCAGGCTGGCTGACAACATGACGGAGCTGGCCGGGCAAATCCAAAAGCCCGTGATCCGGGGCATCGAAAACGACAAAAGCGGCTCCGGCGGATATTACGGGGAAGGCCCGTTTATATTCAAAAGGGGCGGGAAATTTTACCTCATGTATTCAAACGGCTGGGGCGACCATTGCACGCAGGTTTATGCCACGTCCGATTCCCCGGAGGGGCCCTTTGATTTTGCGGGGCCGGTCATGGAGCCCGCGGGCGCCACGACCTCGCATGGCTCCGTCGTGGAGTTCAAGGGCGGATGGTATATCTTTTATCATACCCGCGACCTGTCGGGAAAAAACCACCGCCGCTCCGTGTGTTTTGACGCGTTGAAGTTCGACGAAAACGGCAGGATCATCCCCGTGCGCGCGACGCGCGGCGCGCCCCAGGCCGCGGGGCAGGCCGCGCCGCGGCCCGGCATCCAGGCCGACTGAAATGACAACGCGCAGCCCCTCCCCGCCGACCGCCTGCCCAAAATAACAACAACATGAAATCGCTCTTTTACTCGTTTTCGTTCTCTTACTCGTTCTCGTTCTCGAAACATTCCGAAAACAGCAGAGAGAACGAGAACGAGTAAGAGTAAGAGAACGAGTAAGAGAACGAGAACGAGTAAACAGGAGGCAGTCCTCCTCCCCCCTTCCCGCCATGCACCCGCCACAGCTCATCGCCGCCCTCGCGCTTCCCGCCGTCCTTCCGTTTTTCAGCCCGCCGGCCTTTTCCCTCGACCGCCCCGAGGTCACTTTTCCCGTCTTCCAGTTTCCCGCCGACCAGATGCCGCGCATCGACGGCGACGCCGCCGACTGGGCCGTCGTCCCCGACGCCTATGTCATCGGCGCCGGCCAGCTCGTTGACCTCGGCGAAACCAAAAAGAAACACGACCCCGCCGGCCTCGACGCGCGCGTGCGCGTCGGCTGGGTGAAGGGGCTCAACCGCCTCTATTTCCTCTACGAGGCGAGCGACGATTTCTGGGACTTCGCCGACCCCGGCCTGCGCAACGACACCTTCGAGGTCATCGTCGATGGCGACGCCTCCGGCGGCCCGCTCATCGACTCCGCGCACCGCGATTTCTGGACCGCCGATGTCGTCGGCGCGCGCCGCGCCGCGCTCGACACCGACCCGCGCATCCCCGACGCCGCCCGCCACTGGGCCGCGCACGGCGTGCACGCGCAAAACTACCACATCTTCACGCCCGCCGTGGACAAGGACTGGGCGCTGGCCTGGGGCGCGCCCACCTGGACCAAGGAGTTTCCCTTCGCCAACGCCGCCTCGCGTTTCAATTTCAAGCACGGGGAGCCGGGGAAATTCACGCTCGAATTCTGGCTGACCCCGTTCGACCACGCCGGCCCCGAAGGCCCGCAACGCGCCGTCGAGTCCGTCCTCCGAGAAAACAAAATCATCGGCCTCGGCTGGATCATCATCGACTACGACGGCGACCCCGACCCGGCGAAACGCGGCTTCTGGTCGCTCGGCCGCCGCCAAACCATGTTCGGCGACGCCGGCGCGCTGCCCGCCTTCCGCCTCATGCCGCTGGAGCCCGCGCTGGAAAAAAAGAAAATCGAGGCCCGCTGGTCGTTCACCATCGCGGACATGGACCGCCGCCTTGTCGCCTTCAAGGACGAGTCGCGCGGCGAGATCACCGCGTGGCGCTGGGACTTCGGCGACGGCGGCACCTCCACCGAGCGGCACCCGCTCCACGCCTACGCCGACGCCCGCGACCGCACCGTCATCCTCGAAGTCGAAGGCCCCGCCGGAAAATCGCGCCGCGCCAAGGTCTGGGATGTCCAGTTCCGCCAATGATCAACAACGTATCCGATTAATCAATACACCTCCCACTATCGTTCTCGTTCTCGTTCTCTTTCTCGTTCTCTCTTATTCTTTATCTTTCTTTATTCTTTCTCCGCCTCGCCTCACGCACCCCGGCTCCCAAGTTGGATAAAGAGAAAGAGAAAGAGAAAGAATAATGAGGAAAGAATAAGAGAGAACGAGAACGATAAAAAGCCTCCCCGACTGCATTTCCTCCTCATGAAAACAACCACACCGCTCCCCCGCCATCCCCGGCCCGCCGCCGGCGCGCTGCCCGCGCCCGCCGGCATCCTTCTCCTCGCGCTCATCGCGCTCCTTCAGCCACCCGGCCCGCCGGCCCGCGCCGCCGACGGGCTGCCCCGGCTCGAAAAACGCGGCCTCGTCACGCAGCTCATCGTTGACGGGCGGCCCTTCCTCGCGCTGGCCGGCGAACTCCACAACTCCAGCTCCACCAGCCGCGCCTACATGGCCCCGCACTGGCCCCGGCTCGCCGCCGCGCACCTCAACACCGTCCTCGCCGCCGTGCCCTGGGATGTCATCGAGCCCGCCGAGGGCCGCTTCGATTTCACCTTGGTTGACCACCTCGTCGCCGACGCCCGCGCGCACGGCCTCCGCCTCGTCCTGCTCTGGTTTGGCAGTTGGAAAAACGGCCTCAGCCACTACGCGCCCGCCTGGGTGAAGGCCGACACCGCCCGCTTCCCCCGCGCCCGCACCGCGCAAGGCACGCTCGAAATCCTCTCCGTCTTCTCCGAGGCCGCCCGCGACGCCGACGCCCGCGCCTACGCCGCCCTCCTGCGCCACCTCCGCGAAACCGACGGCGACCGCCACACCGTCATCATGATGCAGGTGCAAAACGAAGTCGGCCTCCACGCCGACTCCCGCGACCGCTCCGCCCTCGCCGGCGCCGCCTGGGCGCAACCCGTCCCCGCCGCCCTCCTCGACCACCTCCGGCAAAACCGCGACACCCTCGCGCCCGCGTTGCGCGCCCTCTGGCGCGACGCCGGCTTCAAGACCGCCGGCGCCTGGGCCGAGGTGTTCGGCAGCGGCCCCGCCGCCGGGGAAGCCTTCATGGCCTGGCACTACGCGCGCTACGTGGACCACGTCGCCGCCGCCGGCAAACGCGAGCACGCGCTCCCCGCGTTCGTCAACGCCTGGATCGTGCAGCCCTCCGACGAACTCCCCGGCGAATATCCCTCCGGCGGCCCGCAGGCCCACGTGCTCGACCTCTGGCGCGCCGCCGCCCCGCACATCGACATTTTTGCGCCGGACATTTATCTGCCCAATTTCACCCAAATCTGCTCCGGATACGCCCGCCCCGGCGCGCCGTTTTTCGTGCCCGAATCCTTTGCCGGGGAAGCCGGCGCGGCCGCCGCCTTCGTCGCCATCGGGCGCTTCGGCGGGCTCGGCTACTCGCCCTTCGGCATCGACAGCCGCCTCGATGAAAAAAACCTCGCCGACGATCCGCTCGTCCGCGCCTACGCCATCCTCAGGCAACTCGCCCCGCAAATCCTCGAACACCAGACCCGCGGCAGCATCGCCGCCGTCTCGCTCGACCCGCAAAACCCCTCCGAACGCATCAAGCTCGGCGGCTGCGACCTGAAAGCCGCGCTCTTCACCGGCTGGCGCGCCAAGGGCGTGCCCGAGCGCGCCTACGGCCTCATCCTCGCCACCGGCCCCGGCGAATTTCTCGCCGCCGGCGCGAACCTCCAGGTCACCTTCGCCACCGACCCCGCGGGCGACGACACCGTCGGCCTCGCGCAAGTCGAGGAAGGCGTCTTCGACGCATCCGGAAAATGGATACGCGGACGCGTGCTCAACGGCGACGAAATCATGCTCGACTACGACCTGGGCGCGCAGGCCGCCGCCCGCCAGACCGGCACCGGCCTGCGTTTCTCCAGCCCGCAACCCGTCATCCTGCGCGCCAAACTCTACCGCTTCCCGCAAACAAAATAACCGCCACCGCCGCCCAACCCCTCTCTTTCCCCCCTCCTCTTTCTCTTTCCTCTTTCTCTTTATCTTTCTCTTTATCGTTCTCGTTCTCTTACTCGTTCTCGAAACGCCTTGAACACCCCGGAAGCCCGGAAAAAGTCCCGGAAGAGAGAACGAGAACGAGTAAGAGTAAGAGAACGAGGAAAGATAAAGAGAAAGAGGAAAGAGAAAGAGGAGGGGGGCCGATTGGGGGGAAACCCGAACTGTCCGTTTTTAAAACCATTTGCCCGGCCCGTTCCCGCCTGCCATGCCGCATCATTTTCACCGTGTCACTCCGGCCGCCCTCAACCGCGCCGCCCTCGTTTTCATCGTCACTTTTTTCGCCATGACCACCCTGCAAGCCCGCGATTACAACGTCCGCGAATTTGGCGCCGCCGGCGACGGCCGCGCCATCGACTCCGGCGCCATCAACCGCGCCATCGAGACCGCGTCCGCCGCCGGCGGCGGCACCGTGCGCCTCCCCGCCGGCGCCTACCTGAGCTACTCCATCCGCCTCAAAAGCAACATCACCCTCCACCTCGACCCCGGCGCCATCCTCATCGCCGCCGAGCCGCCGCCCGCCGGCGGCAGCGGCACTGCCACCGCCGCCGGTGCCGGCAACGCCGGCGGCGCCAGCAACGCCGCCGCCGCCACTGGGAATACCACCGGCGCCGCCGCCGCCGCCGGCTACGATCCCTACGAACCCGACGAGTGGGGCGACGTCCACCAGTATCAGGATTTTGGACACAGCCACTGGCGCAACAGCCTTATCTGGGGCGAGCACCTTGAAAACATCGCCATCACCGGCCAGGGCCTCATCCGCGGCGACGGCCTCAACCGCGGACGCGCCTCGCACCCCGGCACCGCCAACAAGGCCATCGCGCTCAAACTCTGCCGCAACGTCATCCTCCGCGACCTCTCCATGCTCATGACCGGCCATTTCGCCCTCCTCGCCACCGGCGTGGACAACCTCACCATCGACAACCTCAAAATCGACACCAACCGCGACGGCCTCGACATCGACTCCTGCCGCCACGTCCGCATCTCGAACTGCACCATCAACACCCTCAACGACGACGCCATCGTCCTCAAGACCTCCTACGCCCTCGGCTTCCTCCGCCCCGTCGAAAACGTCACCATCACCAACTGCCAGGTCAGCGGCTACGACCCCGGCTCCCTCCTCGCCGGCACGTTCACCCGCGAGTCCGTCCGCGCCCCCGACCGTGACGGCCCCACCGGACGCATCAAACTCGGCACCGAGTCCAACGGCGACTTCCGCAACATCGCCATCTCCAACTGCGTCTTCGACCGCTCCCGCGGCATCGCCATCGAAAGCGTGGACGGCGCCGTCATCGAGGACATTGCCATTTCCAACATCACCATGCGTGACGTCTCCAACGCCGCTCTTTTTCTCATCATCGGCAACCGTGCGCGCGGCCCCGCGGGCACGCCCGTCGGCGCCATCCGCCGCGTCAGCATCGACAACCTCGTCGCCTCCGCCGCCGACGCCCGTTTCCCCGTCATCATCAACGGCCTCCCTGGCCACCCGGTCGAGGACGTGCGCATCAACGGCCTCCGCCTCGCCAAAAACGGCGGCCTCACCCTCGACGAAGTCCGCCGGCAGCCCCCGCCCCTGGTCAACTCCTTCTTCCTCCGCTCGCAAGGCAAGGACACCACCGGCCCCGCCGCCACCGGCCCGCGCGCCGACATCCACGCCGTCCCCGAGCGTCCGGCCGCGTATCCCGAGCCCAGCATGTTCGGCCTCCTGCCTGCCGGCGCGCTCTATGCCCGCCATGCCAGAAACCTCGTCCTCCGCGACATCACCGTCACCCATGCCGCCCCCGACGAACGCATCCCCGTCGTCCTCCAGGACGTGCAAGGCGCGGCCTTCCATTCGGTCAACATCCAGCGCCCCCCCGGCCACCCCTTCGCCCTCCTGCGCGACACGACCAATTTCACCGCCCGCGACTGCGACGCGCTGCCGGACACCGACAAACCCTCCGCCCAGGACGAAAT
This sequence comes from Opitutaceae bacterium, assembly GCA_031282705.1. Classification (GTDB taxonomy): domain Bacteria; phylum Verrucomicrobiota; class Verrucomicrobiia; order Opitutales; family Opitutaceae; genus Termitidicoccus. Next base: position 8,461 of record JAITDF010000109.1, read on the forward strand.
TGTCCAATGACCCCCGTCACGAACCGATGCCCCGCGGAAGCATAAAAAATAAGGGACAGGTTAAAAATACATTGACAACTTCCAAAATTTCCTCCATTTTCTTTCCATTTCCATGAGAACCGCGCGCATCAAAGTCTCTCCTGCCGAAAGCGAGGCAGTTTACCACTGCATGACCCGGACGGTGAACGGCGAGCGTTTGCTGGACGACTCCGCGAAGGAAATCCTCCGCAAGCAGCTCTGGCAGACCGCCGACTATTGCGGGGTGCAAATCCTCACTTATGCCGTTCTATCCAACCACTTCCATGTGCTTGTCCGTGTGCCGCCGGCCTCGCAGATTTCTGATGACGAACTGCTGCGGCGCTACCGCGTGATGTATCCCAAGCCTACGCTTTACCAGGCAGCCCGGCTTGACGTGATCGAGGCCCAGCTCAAAAC
>JAITDF010000116.1 GCA_031282705.1 Opitutaceae bacterium
GTTCTCGTACTCGTTCTCGTACTCTCATTCCTCTTCCACTTACTCGTCCCCGCCCGCCGCCCCCCTCCCCTCCCCTCCCCCGCTCCTCCTCAAATGGATTGCCGAACGGCGCGCCGCCGCCATTATCCCCCCTGCGCCTCCGAACTCCGCGCTTCCAAATCCAACATGTGGCCTTTCCTCACAGGACTCCTCCTCGGCCTGACCGGCATGGCGCTGCTCTACTACCGCGCGCGCCGCGAACTCGTGCGCGCGGACGAGGAAAAACAAATCGTCACCCAGGAAACGCAAATCGTCGTGGACTTCATGCACCACATGGCCGAGGCGATGGCCGGCACCCCCCGGCGCGAAGACCTGCACCAACGCATCGTGCACGCCTCCATCCTCTGCACCGGCGCGCTCAGCGCGTGCATCTTTGAACGCGGCCCCGACGACCTGATGCACGGCGTCGCCCTCGAAGGCCTCTTCCCCCCGCACCGCCCCCTGCCCGAACACCTGCGCCACTCCCCCCTCTCCCGCGCCAGATTCATCGAAGCCATCCTCAAATCGGAAGTCTTCCCCGTCGGCGAAGGCGTCGTCGGCGCGGTCGCGGCGAGCGGGCGCGGCGAATTCATCCCCGACGCCAAGGCCGACCCGCGCATCGCCATCCACGACGACCCCGCCCTCGAAGTAAAGTCCCTCATCGCCGTGCCCCTCACCTTCGCCGGACGCTTCTTCGGCGTGCTCGCCGTGGCCAACCCCGCCGACTGCCAGCCCTTCACCGAAACCGACTTCTCGCTCGTGCAATCCCTCGCCGAACAAGCCGCCCTCGCGCTGCACAACATCGAATTCCTCCACTTCCAGCTCGAAAAAAAACAACTCGACCTCGACCTCACCCTCGCCAGCAGCATCCAGCAAATGCTCCTCCCCCGCGCGATGCCGCGCATGCCCGGCATCGACATCGACACACGCTACTCCCCAGCGCAGAAAATCGGCGGCGACTTTTTCGACCTCTTCGTGCTCTCCGAAACCCGCCTCGGCATCGCCGTCGCCGACGTGTCCGGCAAAGGCATCGCCGCCTCCCTCCTCATGGCCATCTGCCGCACCAACCTCCGCCAGCTCGCCCCGCGCCTCGACTCCCCCGCCCGCATCCTCGCCGAACTGAACCGCACCCTCGGCGACGACATCCGCCAAGGCCTCTACATCACGATCGTGTTCGCCATCATCGACACCGAATACAACGAAATCACCCTCGCGCGCGCCGGCCACGAACTCCCCTACCGCGCGCAAGTTGACCGCCTGACGGGCGCCTTCCACGGCGGCTACATCCGCTCCGAAGGCATGGCCGTCGGCATGGTGGACGACGAACTCTTCGGCGCCACCATCGCCGACCACCGCTTCCCCTTCCACCGCGACGAGCTCCTGGTGCTTTACACCGACGGCATCACCGAAGCCGTCTCCTCGGACGGCGAGGAATTTTCCGGCGCGCGCCTCGCCGCCGAAATCCAGTCCGTGCACCGGCGCGGCGCGCGCGAAATCAACGCCCGCATCATGGAATCGGTAGCCCGCTTCGCCGAAGGCGCCCCCCCGCGCGACGACAGCACGCTCGTCACCGTCAAACGCGTCTGACGCGCCCCCCCCTGCGTCCACGCGGGCGGCGAGACCGGCGGCAACGAAACCGTGACCATCCCGAACCCGGACGCGGGCGAATGGAGCCTGTTTCTGCACGCCTGCGAAGCCTACTCCGATGTGACGCTCAAGGCATCCTGCACCGCCGCCGGTCAGCCCCGAAGGCGCGGCAGCGGTTAGCCGTGGGTGACGAGCGCGGCGAGGAACCCACGGAATCCATCAGAAAAAACGAGCCCTGCAAGGGCAGCGGCAAGAAGCCCGGCCAAGGCGGCGGCAAGCCGGCTTCGCCTTCCCACCCCCATCAGATCGAATTGCATCCTCGGGATAAAGTGAGGTGCCCGCTTTCGCCGGCCTGGTTACCGGCCCGCCGCAAGGTTTGGCATCGCGGTCGAAGGGAGGCGCGTGCCGGGGGCGATCGGGAAGCCGCGCAAAAAATAGGCGGACGGGAGCATCCTGCCGCCGGGGCGCTGGAGGCGGTGGACTTGGAGGACGCCCGCGCCGGTGGCAATGTGCAGCGTGCCGGTTGCGGAAGGGAGGACTTCGCCGGGCGCGGCGGCGTTTGGCGCGGGGGCGGTTGCGGAGGCGGCGGCACTTGAGGGGGCGGCGTTTGGGACGGCGGCGTGTGGCGCGGCGGGGGCGATGTCGGCGGGGCCGTTTTCTCCAGGGAGCGCCCCGGACTGGCCGGGTTTGATTAACCGCGGAACGGGCGGCACGGAGGCAGTCCCGCCGCCTCTTCCATGCTCACTTCCGCCGCCGTCAAGCACCCCGGCCTGGCCGAATTTGACCGGCTGGCCGTTGATTTCGACCGAGCACGCGGGCCAGGGGTAGAGGCCGTTGATGCGGGCGGCGAGCGCGGCGGCGGGGGCGCGGAAATCCAGCACGCCGTCGGCCTTCACGAGGCGGCGGCAGCAGGTGGCGCGCGCGTCGTCCTGCGGGATGAACGGGAGCGCGCCCGCGAGGAGGCGCGGGAGCGCGCGGGCGAGGAGCGGGACGCAGGCGGCGGCGAGTTTCCGCTCGACATCGAGCGCGGTGTCGAGCGGCGCGATGGTCACGCGCTCGGCATCGGCCACGGGGCCGGCGTCGAGCCGGCGGACGATGCGCATGAGGCTGACGCCGGTCTCGCGTTCGCCGGCGGCGATGGCGGTCTGGATGGGCGAGGCGCCGCGCCAGGCGGGCAGGAGCGAGGCGTGGAGGTTGAGCGTGCCGAGGCGCGGCGTGGCGATGAAGTCGTCGCGCAGGATGTGCCCGTAGGCCATCACGAGCGCGAGGTCGGGCGCGAGCGCGGCGAATCCGTCGCGGACGGCGGGCGCGAGCCTTTCGGGTTGGAAGACGGGGAGGCCGCGCGCGAGCGCCCAGATTTTGACGGGGTTGGGCTGGATTTTTTGCCCGCGCCCGACGGGCCGGTCGGGCTGGGTGTAGATGGCGGCGAGTTGCGCGTGCGCGCGGCCTTCGCCGTCCGCGAGCCAGTCGAGGAGCGGGAGTGCGATGGGATCGGAGCCGAGGAAGACGGTGCGCATGGGAAACAACATGCGGCGGCGGGGGCGGCGGGCAATTCAAAGCGATGCCATTTATAATAATTCGTTGCTCTTTTCGATGGTTGCCGCCGGCCCTCTTTCGTTTGAGGAATCGCATTTGCGTCGCGCTTTTGACGGGGCGGCGACTTTAGTCGCCGAAAGCCCGCGAAGCGGGCGCGGCGTGGCGACTTCAGCCGCCACAACGAACACGGCGCCGGCGCCGCCTTCGGCGGAATGGAAAATGAAGAAGGGGGAATGGAAAATGAAGAAGGGGCGCCGCCGGTTTCCCCGTTTCCATTTTGCATTTTTTATTCCTCATTCCGCCGTGAGGCGGCGGCACCGCATTCCGATCGGGCTGATCGGGCGACTAAAGTCGCCGCCCCGGCAAGCCCTGCCATGCCATGCCTCGCCTGATGCGTTACCCTCCACGGCGGTCATTTTTACGGAATGACAGCCACCGGAAATAGCGACGAACCTGTTTTTCGGATGCCACCAAGTGATAATGCAGACATCCTTCTCGTTGTTTTATTTCACAAGGTCTTTTAATCGCATGTGGTCCAGGCAATATAATATCCAGAAACGGTATCCATTGCCCAGGCACCCAGATGTTCGAGCGAACAATTTTTTGCATGGTCATCCTTGATTGTGCCCCACCGCGTAACGATGATCCAGCATTCGCCTTTGGCATGTTTGGCCAAATATGCTCCGATAGGAAGATCAATCATGCCTTCATTTGCATTTTCCGATCTCACTTTGGTTTTGCTCAGGCAGGATGCCAGCTGTTGTGAGTCCAGATTTTTCATTTTTGCCTCTTTCACTAAATGATCCGCCAGCAAATCCCATGACTGCCCCCATGAATCAAGGGGCAGCAGGATGGCATACCGCTCCTGCTGATTTGTTATGAAACGCTCATGCAAGAGCTTG